>JBDHHL010000129.1:0-10304 GCA_039589375.1 Gemmatimonadota bacterium
GGGTCCTCGCTGCGTTTCTGGATGAGTATGCGTTCGAGCCGGTAGACACCTACGACTTCATGAAGACCGTGAAGGAAGTGACCGGCCAGAACATGGACTGGTTCTTCGAGCAGTTCTTCTTTGCTCCGGGGCACCCGGTCTTCGAGATCAGCAGCAGCTGGGACGCCGGTGACCGACAGATTCGCCTGCACGTGGCGCAGGTACAGGGCCGGGATCACGGGGTCCCCATCTACCGATCGCCGGTGCAGATCGGAATCGTCGCCGCCTCGGGGAAGACGCTACAGACGGTGTGGCTGGAGCACGAGCAGGACACCTTCGTCTTCGAGAGCGAGGAGGAGCCCCTGCTGGTGCGCTTCGACGAGGGCAACTGGCTGCTCAAGGAGTGGAAGTACGACAAGAGCGTGGAGGAACTGCTCTACCAGGCACGCCGTGACGACGTGGTCGGCAGGGAGTGGGCGGTACGACAGTTGGAGCGCTCGGGAAGTGACGCGCGGGTTGTGAAGGAGCTCGCCGATATCGCCAGGGAAGACCCGTTCTGGGCGGTTCGCCTCGCCGCCATCGAAACGATCGCGAACATTGATGCGGAGGCGGCGATCGAGCCGGCCCGGACCGCGGCGGCAGATGCCAACTCGCGGGTCAGGCGCGCGGCGATACGCATTCTGGGCGAAATGGGCGACCCGGCCATGGTGCCGTTCTTTCGCAGCCGCTTCGAAGCTGATGACTCCTATCAGGTACAGGCCGAGGCCCTGAGGGCGATCGGACGTAGTGGAGACCGGAGCCAGCACGGATTCCTCCGGCAGGCTTCCGAGATGCCGTCGTACCGCGACGTCATCCGAAGTGCTGCCCTGTGGGCGATCGAAGAGCTCGCCGGAGGTCACTCCCCTAGACCATAGTGATCCAAGCGCTCATCGAAAGTCGCCGAATGACTGTCGATGAGTAGCAACAGAATCCTGGCTGACGCAGCCGAACGCCAAGCTATTCTCACACTTATGGAGCAAGGGATCACGGCACATATGTTGCCGCGCAAGAGAGAATACAGGTGTCAGTCAGTGTGAATCCGCGTGCCCATCAGCGCCCCGCTGTAGGAGGTGCGTCATGCGAAGCCGCTTGCCTCTCTTTGCGTTCCTACCGCTCGCTCCGTTCGTGTTCGCCGGTTGCGAACAGGCCGCCGAGCCCGAGAAGGACGCGGTCTCGCCGGCAGTGCAGGCGTCGGTGTCAGGTGACGACTACACAGCGATCGATCTTGGCACGCTGGGTGGGGGTTTCAGCTTCGCCACAGCCATCAACGACCGCGGTGAGATCGTGGGATACAGTGGTGAGCACGCCTTCCTCTGGAAGAACGGCCTGATGGCCGATCTGGGGACGCTTTACCCTTCCTGCCCTTTCGCTGGTGGCAGCAGAGCTATGGACATCAACGCCAGAGGCCAGGTGGTAGGCTACAGCTGGTGTGATTTCCGAAGCCGCGCCTTCCTTTGGGAAGACGGGGTGATGATGGACCTTGGTGCACTCGGTGGTGAGCGTAGCGCGGCGCACGGGATCAACAACCGAGGGCAAGTCGTGGGTTGGAGCCTGACTGCCGACGGCCGATATCACGCCTTCTTGTGGCAGCGGGGAGTCATGACGGAGTTGGGCACGCCCGGCGGCGTGTTCATTACTCATGCTGCGGACATCAACGAATCGGGACAGGTAGTTGGTACCTGCTACACCGCTGACGGGAAGTGGCCGGGCTGTCTTTGGAAAAAAGGCAGGGTGACAACCCTTTCTGTTCTTCAGGAATCCTACCCCTCAGCGATCAACAATCGCGGCCAGGTCGTAGGCGAGACGGAGGTTGGTGATCTCGCCGTCCTGTGGGAGAAAGGTCTGGAGAGCTATCTCGTCCCTGGTGCAGAATGGAGCGCTGCCTGGGGAATCAACGATCGCGGACAAGTGGTAGGCCAGTGTCACGTGCCGGAGGGAGTACACGCCTTCCTGTGGGAGAAAGGGGTGGTGATCGACCTCGAGACCCTGGGCGGCGTCAGAAGCTTTGCCAACGACATCAACAACCTCGGCCAGGTGGTCGGTGGGAGCATAAACAACTCTGGCGAACTCCACGCTACTCTCTGGACACGCTAGCCAGCGAAACGGCCTTCGCGAGATACTTCCCGTCCGGAGATATCGACGGATAGATGTCCCAGTACTCCCAGTTGATCGGCGGACCCAGGTTCTTGGGCTCCGTCCACGCCCCATCGACCTGAAAGCTGATATAGAGGTCTCGGTGGCCGAGCCCGCCTGGTCGGTCCGAGGCGAAGATGAGGTAGCTCTCATCCGGAGCTATGTACGGAAGGTCGTCACCCGAGCTCGTGTTGATCGGCGGTCCGAGATTCTCGACCGCCGGGTATCCTCCCTCCACGAACCGCGCGCGATAGATGTCGAGGTCACCCAGACCACCCTCGCGGGCGGAGGAGAAGTAGAGCGTTCCGTTCCGCGAGATGGCCACCTCGAACTCGTCGGCGTCAGAGCTGATAGGAGCTTCCAGTTTCGTCGGCTCGGACCAGCCGGCGTCACCCCGCTCGCTCATCCAGATGTCGGCGGGAGGATAGCTGGGGCGAGCCGCAGTGAAGAACGCCGTCGTGCCCTCGAACGATAGACACGCGGTCAGCACGCTCGAATCGCTCCCTAAGAACGGAGCCGCGATCGGCTCGCTCCAACGCCCGTCTTCTAGCTTCATGAGATAGATGTAGAATGCGCTCCAGTCCGAATTCGTGACGCCGAAGGTCAGCTCCCGTCCGTCCGGCGCATACAGCAGGAATTGCTCGAACCGATCCTGTTTGGAGATGATTCCCGGCGCGAACACGGTAGGGGTGTCTCCCGGCGGTTCCTGACCGAAGTACAGTAGGGACGCCTGCTGCCGTTCCTGGCATCCCGCCAACAGCGGTAGTGGCAGTAGGTATCGAAAGAAGCTCGACCATCTCATGACATCCACTCGTTCTCTGACGTCAACCCTTCATCAAGCTACGGTACTCATCTGGTCATGTCGAATGGTGTAACTTCGTTGCTGCCCGGGTGCAAAGCGGCGTCTGACCGAGCCGGCTGGCGGCGGGGACGGGTGAAACAGTCGGTCGCGATTCGCTTTGTTTGCCTTTCCGTGACAAGTATCACATATTGATCCTACACCTACGGGAGATGGGCTGAGGACGAGAGTGGGCCCCACTACTCGGAGTCCTCGTCTTGGAAGTACTGGACGTACCTACCCCCCTACGAAACTGGCCTGAACTAGCGACCAGAGCGGCTAGCTTCATCCAACTCTCCAAGAGAAGACGGTTGCGGAGTCCACCGCATATGCGGAGGCCCGCCGGATAGCGCCAACAGGAAGTTAGGCCATGATTCCTCCATCGCATCGAGCACAAGACTCCGCAGCAACACGAAGCCTGCGCACCCAGCATTTCGCCAGGGTTCTGTCGATCATCGCGCGCGGACGCGCGATCATAGTCGTTCTGCTCGCGGTCGTCGCCATCGCGTGCGCCGGTACCCAATTGACTCATCTGGTGCCCGAGCAGTCTTACGCACCAGTTCCTGCCGAATCCGTCTTGGTCTTCCCGACGCTGGATGTCATCCCGGAACCGTACGAGCCCATCGTGTTCGTCGACATGCCTCAGGACCTGGGCGGAGTCTTCGCGGCATCAGCGCGACGCGAGGTAGGCGCGGTCGGGTCGAATGGGTTCATACTCGAAGGGACCGGCGGGGCAGACGCGGGCGCTGCCGTCGCGGGTGGCGCCCTGGATGCGGCGAGCTCTATCGCGGCCGGCGTGCCCCTTGCACCCGTCTTCACGCCGTTGTTTGCACGGCCACGGGTGCGAGTGATAGGGATTCGTTCGACGCTCGAGCGACGTCATGAGACAAGACCCGTGGCCGTATTGGGAGGACACGAATACCAATCGATCAGCGCCGGTTTGATGCACACATGTGGGGTGACCCGGGACGATGCTGCGTTCTGCTGGGGGTTCAACCCGGCGGGCCAGTTGGGAAACGGGTCGACGACGGCGCATTGCGAGCCGGCTCAAATCAGGGGCTATCTCGATTTCGCGTCAGTCAGCGCCGGTTTTGCCCACACCTGCGGAACGCGACCGGACGGGTCCGCCTATTGCTGGGGTGCCAACGGGGATGGACAGCTGGGGCAGGGTTACGAGACGGAGCACAGCGCAAGGGCGATGCCTGTCTCCGGCGAGCTCGCCTTCACTGCCTTGACCACGGGCGTGGCCCACACATGTGCGCTCACGCGCGACGGGGCCGCCTACTGTTGGGGTAACAACTCTAAAGGGCAGCTCGGTACAGGGGATACGACGTCGATGGCGGAGCCCACTGTTGTCTACGGGGATCTTCAGTTCGCTCAGTTGGCGGCGGGCTTCTTCCACACTTGCGGTGTGACCACAGCCGGGGTCGCGTATTGCTGGGGCTGGAACGCGGAAGGCCAGCTCGGCGATGGCTCGACGTCGGACGCATCAACGCGCGTGGCGGTTTCGGACGGGCACACCTTCGCTTCGCTTGCCGCGGGCCGACTGCACACATGCGGACTTACCCCGACGGGCGTGGCGCATTGTTGGGGTTACGGTGTGACCGGTGCGCTGGGGGATGGCACCACGAAGTCGAGGCGGAAGAACCCTGTGGCAGTTGCAGGTGAGTTGACGTTTCAGTCGTTGAGCGCCGGGGCCTACTTCACGTGCGGATTGACGACTGACGGCTGGGTTTACTGTTGGGGCCTGACCCAACATGGTCAGCTGGGAAACGACTTGACGACGGAACAGTGCAGGTTTTGGCGCGACATCGAATTTCCCTGCACAACGACACCCGTCCTCGTCTTGGCTGAATCATCCTTTGTAGAAGTCAGCGCGGGTGTAGCACACGCGTGTGCCGTTGCGACCGGCGGGCTGGCTTATTGTTGGGGAGCCGCTACTGCCGGCCAGCTGGGCGACCAGCTCTGGTGAGGGCCGGTTTTCCGTTTTGTGAGCAGGAGTAGTATGACCCGCCTAAGCGGCTCATGTACGGGATCATGCACATCATCGCCGCCCGGCTGATCCTGCTCGAGTGGGCCCGTGGAAGGACGTGAACCATGCGTAGGACGCGACTGATCCCGCTGACCCTGACCTTTTGTGGAGCGCTGACTGCCGCTTCTGGGCCACACGCAGATGAGTCCACCTCGCTTGGCGCAGCCACAGCGCTCGCTCGAGAGCGGGGCCAGCTGTCACCGCCGCGACAAGAAACGGAGGTAGGCGGACGGATCGCCTTTGCTTCGAACCGCGCCGGCAACTACGACATCTATGTCATGAATGCGGATGGAACCGATCAAGTTAGACTCACTGACAACCCGGGAGACGATATCGAACCCGCGTGGTCGCCCGATGGTAGTCTTATTGCGTTCACCTCCGTGCGCAACGCGAACTGGGATGTCTACGTGATGAACGGGGATGGGACCCGCCAGCGTAGACTCACGCGCAGCCGCGCATACGATGGCGCGCCTGCATGGTCTCCAGACGGTGAGCTCGTCGCTTTTTACTCCGCTCGCGATGGCAGGCTGCAGGTCTACGTGATGGGTGCGGATGGTGGGAATGAACGAAACGTTACGCGCGACCTTTCCGAACGCGATTCCTATCCGGCGTGGTCGCCGGATGGCCGTCTCATCGCCTGTCATTCAACACCGGATCGTAGTATTCCGCGCGAAATCCACGTGATGAACGCGGACGGATCCGATCGGCGAAGACTGACCTACAACGAATCGCGGGACTGGCTTCCTGCTTGGTCACCCAACGGCGACAGAATAGCGTTCTGGTCGACGCGCGACCGCACGTGGGAGGTCTATTTGATGAACGCGGATGGTTCGGATCAGCGCAGGCTGACGAACGAGCCCATTCGGTACTCGAGGGAGTTGGGCACTTATTCGATTAGTCGCCCTACTTGGTCTCCGGACGGTCAGTTCATTGCATTCAACTCGAATCGTGATGGCGACTATGAAATCTACGTGATGACTGCAAATGGCACGGAGCCACGCAAGCTGACAGATGTACCAGGAAACGATTGGGACCCGGACTGGTCTAGGAATGTGACCGCGATCGAGAGCTTTGCTGAAGATGAAGCAGCCGTCGTGACTGCGACCAACGAAGGGAACGTTGACGTCGTGAGGACGCTGCTCGACGAGGGCGCCGACGTGAACGCGAGAGACAAGTACGACTGGACGCCCTTACTGCTCGCGGCGGAGGTTGGCCATGCCGAGCTGGTGACCCTGCTGCTGGAGCGCGGCGCCGACGTGAACGCGAGAAACGCGGTGGACGAGACTGCGCTAATCATCGCGGCATCCAGTGGGCACTCCGAAGTGATGGACGCGCTGGCCGAGCACGGCGCCAAGCTGAACGTACGAGACGGGGACGGCTGGACTCCCTTAATGCTCGCGGCGGAGGTTGGCCATACCGACGGGGTGAGCCTGCTGCTGGAGCGCGGCGCCGACGTGAACGCGAGAAACACGGTGGAAGAGACGGCCTTAATGATCGCGGCGTTCAGTGGGCGTTCCGGAGTGGTGGAGGTGCTGGCTGAGCACGGCGCCAACGTGAACGCGAAGAGCAACGCGGAGGAGACAGCGCTGATGTACGCTGCGGTGTGGGGCAATGCCGAGGTGGTGGAGCGTCTTCTGAAGCACGGCGCCAACGTGAACGCGAAGAACGGGTTGGGGGGGACAGCGTTGATGTACGGAGCGCGGGCGGGCAATGCCGAGGTGGTGGAGGCTCTGCTGGAGCACGGCGCCGACGTGAACGCGAAGACCAAACTGGGGCACACAGCGCTGAGAGTCGCAGAACAGGCTGACCATACTGAAGTGGTGAATCTGCTGCGGGAGCATGGCGCGAAATGAACTCAGACGTAGCCCGAGAATACCCACCGTCGCTTGCGCCAGCCCCCGCAGCCGAGCGCTGACTGCGGCGCCAGCCGCAGACTTTCTGTATGATCTCGTGTTCGGCGACCTGCTTGCGCGGCCAGGGCCGCGATCTCTGATCAGGTCGGCTAACGACGAAAGATCTGCCCGCCCCAGGCGCAAGTCCGCGCCTGGCACCTGTACATGATGAGCGTCAGGTCGTACTGGCCGGTTGTCGGGGCCGTGAACGTGAGCCTCGGGAAGTCGTTCGGGCTGACGTCCTGGGCCAGCGTCGAGTCTGCGGCGCTCTTGATCTCGAGGTCGATGTCCAGGCACTCCTGGCCACAGACGGCGATGATCGCGTACTCCACGCCGCCCTCCAGCGAGACGACCTGGGCTTCCGAAACTCCGTTTGCGACCGAGCCGCTCAACAGTGCGCCTTCCGGTCTGAAGCCTTCCTCTAGAGCCCAGGTCCGGCGGCGGACCAGATCGTTACGCACGATGGCCGGCCACGACGAGGGAAGCTGGTCCGTCTGGCGGTCCCAGCTGTCGTTCTTGTTCGTCGCGTCGGGGAACAACGGATCGATCTCGACCCGCGTCACGTCGTTACCGGGCGGCACGGTCACCTTGGCTTTGCGCTTTCCGCTCAACCAGGTGGTGACGGGGATCTCTCGGTGTAGCGTGTCGCCGTTCGCCAGCGTGATGGTCAGACGCGTCGGCATCGGCGCATCGCCGACGTCGCGCACCACGATCTCTGTTCCACTGCTTCCCGGAGCCACGCGCTCGATCGTCTGGTCGAGCGTCCACGTCTCGTAGTACCAGGTCCGCCAGAACCAGTCGAGATCCTGACCGGTCGAGCTATTGAAGTAGTTGAAGAAGTCCCAGGGCTTCGGCTGTTTGAAAGCCCAGGCCTGAACGTAGCCTCGGAAGGCGCGGTAGAAGGTCTCTTCGCCGAGCATGTGCCGCAGAGAAATGAGCAGCGAGGCGGGTTTGCTGTACCCGTGGACACCGTAGTGGCCCGGTGTGTCCAAGCGGTCCGAGTAGCGCATCAGCGCGCCCTCGTGTCCGGTGCGCGCCAGGCTCGTGTACGACCGGAACTCCCCCGGCTCGCCGTCGTAGTCCGGGAAGAAGTCCGCCGTGGCAATGACGTCGTTGTAGCTGGTGGTCCCCTCGTCCATCCAGGCGCGTCGCCGTTCGTCGGTGGAGACGATCATCGGGAACCAGTTGTGCGCCAGCTCGTGCGAGATCACCCCGTACAAGCCTCGCTCGTTGCCGTTGTCGTAGCCACCGATGATCGTCATCATCGGGAACTCCATCCCGCCGCCGATGATCCCCGCGCCCTCGACCGCCGTCCCGTGGCTGTACGGGTACGGCAGCCCGGTATGACGCGAGTGAAACCTGAGGCTGTGCTCGGCGTAACGAGCGCCCTGGAACCAGAGCTCGTGTGCGGGGCGGAATATCGCTTCGGCGCGCGAATACTCCGGCCGTCCATCGCCGTCACGGTCGCCGACATCCGAACGCACGACATCCCAAAGCGAGGCGCTGGTGATCGAGTAGGCCGCGTCGCGCACCGAGTCGGCGGTGAAGTGCCAGCGCAGCCGGCCGTCCTGTCCAGCGCGCGTGAAGCCCGCGGCCAGGTCTTCCTCTATGATCACGTGTAGGACGGTATCGCTGGTTTCGGCCTGGCGCAGCCGCTCGATGATGTGCTCGGCCAGCACCTCCCCTTCGTTCTGCAGCTCGCCCGTGCCCTGCACCAACCATCCCTGCGGCACATCCAGAGTCACGTCGTACTCCGCGAAATCGGAATAGAACTCGGCCATGCCGAGGAACGGGTCGGTGTGCCAGCCGACCACGTCGTCGTACACCGCCATCTGCGGATACCAGTAGGCCAGGAAGAAGAAGTTGTCCTCGTTCCAGCCCATCCGACCGCTGGCGCCGACCTGTGGAATGAGGAAGCTCCAGTCCAACTCGAGCACGATCGAATCGCCTGGCGCCACCGGCGTTGGCGGGTTGATGAGCAGGTTAGTCTGGCTGGTCGCCCAGCCGGTGCCGCGCAGTGGCCTTAGCTCCTCGAGTTCCTGACCCGCGACGGCCACCCGCGTCAACGTGTAGCCGCCGGTGATCTCGGCTGCTACGATCCGCGGCACGTCGTCGCGGTGGAAGTTCTGGATCAGCTGCACGACCAGGCGTCGCAGGCTATCGGGCGAAGCGTTGCGGTACAGGATGCGCGTCGAGCCATCCAGCCGCTTCTCGGCCACGTCGAGCCGAGCCGAGATGGTATAATGGGCCGACTGCTGCCAGTAGTGCGGGCCGGGCACTCCCCGTGTGGTACGCGTCTCGCGCGCCACCGCACGGCGAAATTCGGGCGACGCCACCACCGGGTTCGCGACGGGCCGCTCGAGAGCGCGGACTGGGGTCTGTGCTACGAGCTGTGGAGGGCAAAGAACCAGGCACAGAAGTGCGAGCAAGCTGGGTCTGCAGGGTCGCATTGTACTTCTCCTCTTAGAGGAACGAGGCGAAAAGACGCACCGCCGGCTGGCCCGATCGGCAGCACGGATCGGGTCCACTCGGGCAAGTGTCGCTGGCTTCGCACGGGGAATGAACGGGGCAAACACCGAGAAGACTCAATTGTGGGGCTCGACCAATAGGACGGTTGTGCCGCGGAGAAGGTTGCAAGCGCCTCGAGTAGGCATGTCGAATTCGGATGGCTCAAGTCAGAGGCCCGTTGCCACTGCAAGCACTCGCTGATCGGTTCCCGATGCGGTAGATTGTGACCCGAATGACCACCTAGGACTCAGCCTGGGATATTCAAGTGTCATCTGACGACTATTCCTTCATAGCATTTAGCGAGCACCCCTTCTACCGCAGGGCCAACCTGGCGCTCCTAGACCGCGCAGACTTGAAGCGCGGCTGGACCGTGGTAGACGTGGCCTGCGGGAACGGTGCCATCACCGAGTTGATCCTCGACAGAATCCGAGGCGCGCGTGACGCTATGGTGATCGGCGTCGACATGTCGGCCAGCGCGCTGCAGGAGGCGGCGGAGAAGGTCGCAGACGCGCGGGACGCGGTAGTGGAGTTCGTGCAATGCCGGGCGGAAGAGATGTCGAACCGTATCCGCCGCCCCGTCGACGCCGTGGTCTTCTGCAACGGCATCCATTACATCGAGGATAAGAAGGGCCTGCTGGAGGAGGTGTATCGGACGCTGAAGCCCGGTGGCATCTTCGCCTTCAACAGCGCTTTCTTCGATGGGACGTCGCCGCCGGAGACCCAGAAATACTACCGCCGCTGGATGCTGAAGGCGCTCCGCAAATTGAAGACGGAGTACGACCTCAAGCCCGACCACTCGAAGGTCGAGTCGCGTAAGCAGCTGACAGCGGAAGAGTACGGGGCGTTGCTCGAGGCCGAAGGGTTCGAGATCAAGTCTCAAGAG
>JBDHHL010000130.1:0-10282 GCA_039589375.1 Gemmatimonadota bacterium
GAAACCGCTCAAGACGGTGACGAGCGCGCAGATCGCCGAGGCCCTGGATATCGATCCGACACAGGTACGCAAGGATTTCGGTGCGATCGGGCTCATAGGGATGGGCCGTGTCGGGTTCGAGGTGTGCGAGGTGTGCCGTGCCATACGTTACGTACTGGGCTTTGACCAGACGTCCGAAGGCGTATTGGTAGGTGCCGGACAACTGGGTGGCGCGCTGCTGGCCTATGACGGCTTCGCCAGGTATGGCCTGAATATCGTGGCGGCCTTCGACAATGACCCGCGCGTGATCGGCACCAAGGTTGCCGGCGTTCCCGTCAAGTCCATGAGATCGTTGAAGCCGTTCATCCGCAAACACGATATCCGTCTTGCAATCCTGACGACCCCCGTGAAGGTGTCTCAGAGGCTGACGGATCGCCTGGTCTCGGCAGGGGTCAAGGCGATCTGGAATTTCACGCCAACGCGCTTGACGGTCCCTCCGGATGTCCTGGTGCGCAACGAGCATATCGCCCTGGGACTGTCCCAGATCGCGTACCATCTCCGGCATTAGACCGGGTCTGTCGAGGCTCCGCACTCTGCCGTGACATCGGCTTGACGGATGGCGGGGGGCGAGGTATTACGTGCAGCCTGTCGAAACGGAGTCGTCATGCTGATACTCGTTGCCCACGGAAGCCACGACCCGAACTGGCGGGCCTCGGTCGAGCATGTGACCGAATCGCTCCAGGCCGATCTCGGCCAGGATAGGGTGCAGCTCGCCTATATGGACTGTACGCCCCCGACGCTCGAAGATGTTGTGTCCGAGGCGGTCCAGGCGGGAGTGGCACGCATGCGAGTGCTGCCGTTGTTCCTGGCCAACGAGGGGCATGTGGATCGCGACATTCGTCCAATGGTCGAGCAAATACGTGAGATCCATCGCTCCGTGGAAGTCGAGCTATTGCCGGCCGTGGGCCAACACCGTCCATTCCGGGAACTCTTGGCCAAGATCGCCATAGAGACGACCGACTGGTCTGAAGAGAGCGCCCGCGAGTAGAGTCCGGGCTAGGCGGAAACCCTTAGTCGAGGAGATTACAGAATGCAACCCATGGAGATTCTGCGAAACGAGCATGGTTTGATCCGGCAATGCCTGGACAATCTGGCACTGGCGGTGGAGAAGCTGGAGTACGAAGATCGGCCACCAAGGGAGTTCTTCGAAAAGGCGGTGCAATTTGCCCGAGATTTCGCCGACGGGCTCCACCATTTCAAGGAAGAACATGTGGTGTTCGTCCGGGTGGCTCAGAAGAAGGGTGGGGCATACGACGGCCAGATAGACGCGTTGCGGCAGCAGCACGAGCGGGCGCGCAACCACATCAACGCGATCGCCCAGTCTCTGGATGGATACGAGGCCGGAAAGCCGATCCCGACCAGCGACCTGATCGAAAACGTGGCCGCCTACATCGCGCTGCTACGGAATCACATTCATACAGAAGACCACGTATTCTTTCCTATGGCCGAAGATGAGCTATCTGAAGAGGAAGTGGAACAAGTGCAGGTGGAGTTTGAGAAGGCACGCCAGAAGTCCGGGGAGGATGCGTTTGAAGCCAACCACGCGCTCGTAGTCGAAATGGGCTCGATGTTGGTGCACATGTAGGATGCGGTGAGCTAGAACCATGTCCGCCACGTCGAGGGCTGCCCCCGGTACGGTCTATCTGGTCGGCGCCGGTCCGGGCCATCCCGGCCTGATCACTCTGCGCGGCATCGAGTGCCTGAAGCAGGCCGACGTGGTGCTGTATGACTACCTCGTCAATCCGGCCGTGGTCGAGCACGCCGACCTGTCGGCGGAGTTGATAGGCCTTGGGCATCACAAGCTTGGGCGTGCCATGTCTCCGGACGAGATCACCGCTCGAATGCTCGACGAGGCTCGAAGGGGCCGCACCGTGGTGCGACTGAAGGGCGGGGATCCATCGGTGTTCGGTCGCGGTGCCGACGAAGAAGAGGCGCTGCGCGAGGCCGGCATTCCCTACGAGATCGTTCCGGGAATCACGGCCGGCCTCGCCGTCGCCGCCTATTGTGAGATTCCGATTACGCAGCACGAGGAAGCGTCTGCCGTTGCAATCATCACCGGCCGCGAGCGCGACGAGAAGGGCGAGTCTCACCTGGGCTGCGGCCTGGCTGATTTCCCCGGGACGCTCATCTACTACATGGGCGTGCGGCGGGCCGCCGAATGGAGCACTGCTCTGATCGAGCAGGGCAAGCCGGCCGACACGCCAGTGGCGATCGTCCGCTGGTGCTCGCGTGCGCAACAGCAAACGGTCCGCTGCACGTTGGGGGCGGTTGCGGAAGTCGTTGAAAGAAAAGATGTTAAGCCGCCGGCCGTTTTCGTGGTCGGCTCGGTGGTCGACCGCGCCCCGCAGGTCTCCTGGTTCGAGTCCCGCCCGTTGATCAGTGCGCGCGTCCTGGTGACCGGATCGCCGGGCACCGCCGAGCCGCTCCGCGATGGTCTGAACGCGTTGGGCGCGGAAGTGATCACGCGGCCCGTGATTCGCGTTACCGATCCACCCGATTGGGCTCCGGTCGACGCAGCGCTGGACGAGCTCGACCAGTACGACTGGCTGGTGTTTTCCAGCGCGAACGGCGTGGACTACCTGTTCAGACGACTCCATGAGCGGGGCGGTGACGTCCGTCGGGTCGGGCAGGCCAAGCTCGCGGCCATAGGCTCCGGCACCGAGGAACGGTTGGCCCGGTACAGCCTGCGAGCCGACCTGGTGCCCGACCAGTTCGTAGCCGAATCGTTGGCCGAGGCCCTCGTGGCCGACGTGAGGGGCCGCCGGATCCTGGTGGCCCGGACGAACCGGGGTCGCCAACTGTTGGCCGACGAGCTCGAGAGGGCGGGGGCCCGTGTCGACCAGATCGTCGTGTATGGAAGTGTCGATGTGGAGGAGCCCGATCCAAGCATGGTCGCCGCGCTGTTATCCGGAGAGATCGACTGGGTAACGATCACGAGCTCCGCCATCGCGCGCTCGGCGATCCGGCTCTACGGCGACGCCCTGCGGCACTCTCGACTCGCGAGCATCGGTCCAATGACGTCAGCGACGCTGCGCGAGCTTGGCTACGAGCCGGCGGCCGAGGCATCGCCGCATTCGACAGGCGGGTTGATCGACGCGATCGTCCGCGGCGGACTTTCAAAAGACTGACGCGGGCACTCCAACCTTCAACGAATCACGCAGACAGCGCGCGCCTCACCAGTTCGCCCACGCTGGTTTGCTCGAGCGAACCAGCTTCATAGTGAGCGACGGTCCCGTCATCGGAGAGCAGGTCGGTGCGGTCGTCCAAGTCGGACGCGCGGCCCACGCGGCCCAGACACCAGGCGGCCGTGCCGCGAACCTGCGGGTCCGGATCGTCCAGCGCCGCGCTTACGGCGTTGTGAACGCCTTCGACATGGTCCCCCACCAGGGGGCCAAGTCTGCCGATCGCCCACAGCGCGCCGGCCCTGAAGTGCTCCAGATCCTCTTCTTCGATGCTCGTGATGAGGTGGACCGCGATGGACAGGTAGTCGGCGAACAGCGCCGGTTCGTGGCGCACAATCTCGGCCATGGCTTCCGGGGCGTGCCAACAAATGCCGCCAGACTCCTCACTGATCAGCCAGTAGAGCCGCCGCAACTGCTCCCTAACGAAGTCGGGGTCGTCTTGGGCGACGCGCTGCGCCGCAACGCCCAGGGCCTCGATGGCACGCCAGCCGATCTGCGGGTCGGCGTCGAACGTGAGCGACACGAGGCTGGGCAGGACGCGCCGCCTCTGCGCGGCCATTTCGGCGATCTGCTCGAAAGCTCCTTGGTCGAGCAGATCGCGCAGTTCAGTCTTTATGGGCACTTTCGCCTAGTGCATCTCCCACTTGATGAACGGCTTTTTGACATCCACCATCGCGTTCACGATCAGCTCGACGAGGCCGCCGTAGGTGATGCCGCTCTTCTCCAGGACGTCGTAGTACTGTAACAGGTCTCGGAGCTGACCCTTGCAGTTCGAGCACGGCGCGCACAAGTATTTTGGGACCTCCGGCCCCGGCTGATCGGCGAACGCGTCCAGGATCTGCTTGAGCTTCACGCGGCCGCCGACACTCAAGCGCCAGTCTGTGAAGTTGTTGGGAGACATCACCGCGAAACCGCTTCCGCCTCCACAGCAGTAATTGTCCACCCCGTGCGGCGTCATCTCGCGGAACTGCGGGCACAGATACCGTAGGATGCGCCGCTGCGGTTCGACGATCCCGAGGTTGCGGACGATGTTGCACGGATCGTGTAGAGTCACCGGGAAGTCGTTCTTGGACGGGTCGAACTCGATCTTGCCGCTGAATACGATCTCTTCCAGCAGCGTCAGGCAGCTCTCGCGCTTCACCGCGAGCTCACCGGTCAGGACACGATCCGAGACGGTCATCATGGCTTTGTGCTGATGCCCGCACTCGCCCGCGACGATCTTGTTCACCTTCAGCTTCTTGGCCGCCTTGGCGTGCTTCACCGTCACGCGCGACAGCTGAACATCATCGTAGAATAGGCCGTAATTGACGCCGTCGTAGCCGACCTCATCCGACGACAGGGTCCAATCGATGCCCGCCGCATCGAGGATGATGGCAAATGCCCCGGGATTCTCGGGCCACGCCAGAATCTCTCCGGCGTTGTGGATCAGTAGGACGTCCGCACCCTCCTTGTCCCACTTGGTCTCTACCTGGATGCCCGTTTCGTCGGCCATGTCCTCGTCGATGAACTCGATGTTGTCCTTGACGACCACGTCGTTCATGCCGGTGGAGGAGCCCACCTCGAGCTGAAGAACCGTGCCTTTCTCGTGCAGCTCCTTCGGAGCCCAGCCCAGCTCCTGACTGAACAGCTTCCGCAGCTCGCGACTGATCAGGCCGTTATCCAGCCCGATGGGGCAGGCTTGAGCGCAGCGCCGGCACAGAGTGCAGCGGTAGCAGAGCTCGTAGAGGCGCGTGATGGTGGCCCAGTTGAGTTCGATATCTCCGTGGGTGAACCGGGAGAGCAGCTTTCCACCAGGCTTGGCATACTTCGCGACCAGCCGGCGTAGGACCTCCGCCCGGTATGTCGGCCGGTAGATCTCCTTCTTGCCGCTCGCCGTGAAGACAGGGCATGCGTCGTTGCAGCTCTGGCAATTCACGCAGTAGTCCAGCGAGAGTAGCAGCGGCTGCAGAAACGTCCAGTTGTTGTTCTTCTCGAGCAGCTTCTTCAGGCCTGCGCGGAACTTCTCAACGTACTCCTCTTCCTCAGCCGCGTCTTTCGGCTTCGGGAGGCTCAGCGCTACGACACCGTCCAGGTTGCAGACCAACCCGTTCTTGGCTGCCGCACTGAGCTCCTTCCAGGCCGGCTCTTCCTCCGGGTTGTCGTAAGGAGGCGGTAAGGGCTCGAGGTCCTCGCGGCCAATGGGACACAGCACCTCCTCACCCCGCTTGCTGATATCTTTCACGCGCACTTTGGTGCTCACGTTTTCATCTCCTCGGTCGCAACATCCACCCAGTTCTTGCTTCCGTCAGCGTTCACGTGGGGTGCTCCCCACGTCACGGGCTGTTCCAGAAGGCGATTGGCCTCACGCTCCAATCGTCCGCCGGCGGTCAGCGGTTCATCGTCCCAGCGGACCTGGTGGTACGTGAAATACTTCGCCACGAAATGCATCATCCGGCTAAACGGCAGATAGGCTAGGAACAGCAAACCCAACAAAACGTGCGTCTGCAAGACGCCGGTCAGCTGTACCGAAAGATCGCCCGTCACCAGAGCCGTTCCGAAGCCCCACACGCTGCCGGCGAGATTCTGTGAGGCCGCGAGCGCGTAACCGCCGGTTCCGAAGATCGCCAGCAGGAGGATGAGGTTGAACAGCGCCGCCGGAGATGTGAAGTCCCGTAGCCGCGGCTCGGCGAAGCGCTTGACGAGTAGGCCGAGAGCGCCGATGCCTCCTAGCGCGAAGCCCACGCCGGCGAGTATCGAGATCCCACCGCGCCACTGGATTGCCGCCTCTACGCCGGCCAGCTCGAGCCCGCCGCTGAGCAGTAGCAACGCGCCGGCCCCGATCAACACGTACATCCCGATATGGAACGGGAAAGAGAACCACCACAACCCGCGATTATGCTCCCACACGCTCTTTAGTAAGAGGATCTCCTGGAGCATGTAGGACGCTTCTTTGGCCAGGTCTTTCTCGCGCGGCTTCGTCCACCACTCGAATTCCTCGAGGTACGAGCCGCCGTAGTGACTCCTGCCCTTCTCATGGGGTACTGGCGCGAGCTCCCAACGGAGATGCATCGGAAGCCTGGCTATCCGCATCGTCCTCAGAACGAACGCCACGACGAACACCGCCAACAACACCCACGAAACGACTATCAATAGTGTGGAGCTGAGCATTCAACGCTCCTCTTCGGTCGAGTGATACTTCTTTCTTTGCATGAGCTCTCGGATGGCCGCGCCGGCATCCTCGATGTCATTCTGGTCGTGCAACAGCTGTTTGATGTCTTCGGTACACAACGAGCCGAATCGGTACACCGCGCAACCCCGGCACTCGTTGCCCTGCGGTGCGCAGTCGAGACCTTTGATCGCCCAGCACGGCCGGGTGCTGTCCTTGTAGGCGGAACAGGTCTTGCGAGTCTCCGCGGTGCAGGGAAGCAACTCCCAGCACGGCAGCAACGCCTGCATCCGGCGAATTCCCTCGATGTTGAGTCCGAGATCCTGGATCAGGTGATGGATGTTGCGCACTCGGCTGATGTCCTCGTGAGAGAATAGCCGGTGTCCCGATGAGGTGCGGTGGGCGATGACGAGGCCTTCGTTCTCGTATTTCCTGACGGCGGAAACCGAGAGTCCGACCTGCTGTGCCAGAACCCCGATAGAGATCAGCGGGTCTTCGAGCTCGTGATGCGCTGTTGCTTCGGGCACAAAAAAACCCTTCTGGTGCCACACGAGATGACCAGTCAGGGCTCAAGTAATCTATATCAACCGGTGTAGAAAGTCTATACGCTGTCCTGCGGACAATCTATATTAACCACGTTAACCAGGCTGCAGTAGTAGAAGCGTAACGCATTGTTCCGTATAAAGATACGGCGGCGGGGCTGTCCGGAGCCGGCGGCGACTTCTCAGCCGGTCAACTCTCGGACCTTGCGCACGAACTCCTCAGCATCAACAGGCTTGCTAATGTAGCCCTCGGGCGGTGGAACTTGGCGGCGGGTGGAGATGAACCTCTCGAATTCCTCGGAGATACCAGTGACGATGATGACGGGAACATTCTTGAGTCGTTCGTCCTCCTTCAGCTTCCGATACACGGCCACGCCGGACTTCTCGGGCATGGAGATGTCCAGTGCGACGAGATCGGGCACTCGCTGCTCGAGCGCCGCGATGGCCTCGGCGCCATCATTGGCGGTCGTGGCCATGAAGCCGTTGTCCTGCAACACGGTGGTGAGATACTCCCGAGCATCGGGGTCATCATCCACCACCAAAACGGTCTTGGCGTCTTCAGTCATGGGCCGCATCCATTTTAGGTCGGTCTGTATCCTCCGACTCCTGCATCGGAGGCCGGCTGCGTGGCAGCTTCAGAATGAACAGTGTTCCGGTCCCGGGGTATGATTCTAGCTCGATGGTGCCCCCGTGGGAACGCGTAATGCGATCGGCGATGAAGAGCCCCAGCCCCGTCCCCTCCATTCCCTTCGATGAGAAGAACTTTGTGAACGCCTTCTCCTTTGTTTCCCGATCCATCCCGATCCCGTTGTCTTCGACCTCGTACTGGATGAAGTCGGGGAACCCCAGTAAGCGAACGCACACGGCGTGCTCGGTCTTCTTACCGTCGAGCCGGCAGGCGTCGAGGGAATTCTCGATCAGGTTCACGAGCAAAGAACGGACCGCCTGCGTGTCGCCTTCGAACTCGCCCGCAGCGGCGTCGAGCGCGGTGGTCAATTGCACGCCATTGTCCTTTGCCCGCGATTCCATGAGGCGGCAGACATCCCGGGCGACATCGATTGCGGATAGAGGTTCCCAAGCGGGTTCACGGTCCTTCGCATAGTAGAGAATGTCCGATACCATGCTCTTGATCCGGCCGACGTTGCGCTGGACCGTGGCCCACCCTTTCTCTACGCGCGCCTCGTCTTCCTTCTTGAAGCCGGAATCGACCAGATACATGCCGCCGGTAAGCCCGTTGAGCAGGCCCTTGAGGCCGTGCGACACCGAACCGATCAACAGCCCCAGCGACGTGAGCCGGTCCTCCAGCTCCCGGACCTGGGTGATGTTGGCGCTCATCTCCATCACGCCGGTGATGTTACCCTGACCGTCACAGATCGGAGCGGCCGTGACGAGCACGTTCTGGTGCCGGCCATCCAATGAGGTGACTACCTCTTCTCGGGTGTGGGGTTTGCAGTCTTGGTAGGTCTCCTCGACCGGGCACGGGACACACGGCTCTGAGCGGTGCTTATAGACCTCGTAGCACTTACGGCCGAGACAGCTGCCGAAGTCCTCTTGGAATGCGCGGTTGGCCTCGACGATTTTCAGTTCGCGGTCTTGAATCGAGATGTAGCACGGCACTTCGTCGAACAGTAGGTGGTAGCGCCGTTGGCTGCTGCGCAGTCGGCGCTCCAGGCCCTTGATCTCGGTGATGTCGGTGGACATCTCCATGACGGACACGATCTTGCCGCCCGCGTCGCGGATGGGCATGGCCTCCACCAACACCGAGACGTCCTCCCCATCCAGACTCGTGACTTGTTCTGTGCTGCGGTGGCTCTGGCCGTCGTGAAACGCCCTCGCGACCGGGCAGACCTCGCACCGTTCGGAACGGCGCTTGTAGACCTGGTAGCAGAACCGACCATCGATATCGCCGAAATCCCTGCGGAATCGCTCGTTGGCGTCGATGATCCGAAAGTCGCGGTCCTGAACCGTGAGGTAGCACGGCAGCGCGTCGAAATAAGCGTGGTAGTTGTCAGTCATCGCGATGTCCGAGCAGGTCTACCCCCTCTGTGCCCTACCTCATTCTCAGACAACCCTCCACGAACTTCAAGACCCGCTGTCCGCCCCGGCTGTCGCCTCGTCGTGGGCCAACTCCAGGATCTTGCGGACGCTGAGCAGCAGCGCCTCTTCGGTCACCGGCTTGTCGAGGTAGCCCTCCGGTCGCCTGACGGAGCGGTCGTAGATCAGCTTGCGCAACTCGGGTCTACCGGTGATCACGCAGACCTTCAAACTCTCGAGATCGGGATCCTTGCGCAAGATCTCGAATACCTCGCCCACGTTCTTGCCCGGCATCTCGAGGTCGAGGGTCAACAGGTCCGGCTTCTCGCTGCAGGCCAGCGCCAGCGCCTCGTCGCCGTCCGTGGCCCGCAGCACCGTGGCACCGTTATCCTCGAAGACCGTCGCCAGGTACTCGAGCTGATCGGGCTCGTCGTCGGCCACGAGAATCGTGCGGCCGGTGAGCGGCAGCGCCTCGGCAACCACCTCAACGACCTCCTCGACCGGAACGGCTACCACGGGCTCGATCACCAGGGCGTTGGCCACCAGGTTGACCAGCTGAGTTACCTCGAAACCTAACTCGTAGTGACGGATGACGTCGGTGAGCCCGTCGACACAGTTGTGGCATGATGTGACGACGATCTCGGCGCCGGTCTCCTTGAGCTGATTCGCCTTGATGATGCCCGACTTGAGCCGCCGCGGCGTGTACTCCGACATGGACATGGCACCGCCACCGCCCGTGCAACAGTAGTTCTCGGTGCGGTTGGGATACATCTCGCGAAAGTCGCTGCACACCAGCTGAAGCAGCTCGCGGGGCTCCTCGTACAAACCGCAGCTCCGCGCCATGTTACACGAGTCGTGATACGTGACAGGTCTGGAGTTCTTGCTCTTGTCTACCTTTATACGGCCTTCCTTGATGTACCGCAGCATAGTGAAGACCGAGCTCTCCATGACGAACGGCACGTCGTACTTGGCCCAGTTGGGGCCCTCGCAGCGCGTCGAGCGGAATCCGTGGCCGCACTCAGAGATGACCAGTTCTTTTCCGCGCAGCTCCACGACTTTCTCGTACAGCCGTTGCGCCACGGAACCGCCCAAGGCGTCGTCGCCGGAGAACAGCCCGAAGTTGGTCATATCCCAACCTTCGCTGGCCATGGTCCACTTCTCTCCGGCCATGTGAAAGATCTTTGCCGCGTCCGCGATGCTACGTGGATCGTACTTTACTTCACGTGGGTTAATGGAGTACACCACGTCGCAATCGGTCTGGTCGATGGGAATGTCGCACTCCGGGTCGTCGAGCTCATCCTGCAGCTCTTCCGCCATCCACTCGAGCGTGTCGAGGTAGT
>JBDHHL010000131.1:0-10256 GCA_039589375.1 Gemmatimonadota bacterium
GGCCCACGCCGGCCGCCTCGGGCTGGCGGCCAAGCCCCTCGACCCCGAGTCCCTCTCGCTGATCATCGCCTACGAGTGGCCAGGCAACGTCCGCGAGCTGGAGAACGCGCTGGAGAGCTCGCTGGCCCTCGCGGCGGGGCCCAGCATCACAGCCGCCGATCTGCCGGCGCGTCTGCGCGGGCCGGCGGGAAGGGAGGCGGCACACGGGTCCGGCTCGGTCGGCGCGTCGCAGGCGACGCTGGCCGAGGCCGTCGAGCGTGCGAGGATCGCCGTTGAAGAGCGGATGATCCTCGACGCCCTGCGCGAGGCCGGCGGCAGCCGCACGCAAGCCGCCGAGCGGCTGGGGATCAGCCGCAAGACGCTCTTTAATAAGATGAGGGAGCTTGGAATCGAGAAATAGAAGTCGCCGCCGCCCCCTCCTCCCCCGTACCCCCTACCGGAGAATCCGCCTCCGCCGCTGAAGCCCGAGCCGCCGCTCGACGAGTGTGGCGCTTTGACCTGCCTGCCCGGCTCGATGTCGCCATGAAAACGAGCGCGTCCGAGGCCCAGTCTTGCATCTGTATACCATTCTGTATACATTACTGTACACCATGTCGTATACACGAGAACTGCTATGCTGATACTAACAATCGACCGTGCTCTAGAGGATCCGGTCTACCAACAGGTTGCTGAACAGGTGCGCCGACTAGTGGCGTCCGGCGCTCTAGGTCCGGGAACGGCTCTCCCGTCGGTGCGTCGGCTCGCGGGAGATCTCGGGGTCAACCTGAACACGATCGCGCGGGCGTACCGACTCCTGGAAGGCGAGGGATTCCTCGTCATACACGATCGGGCCGGCGTCACGGTTGCGGCGCCGGCTAAGGAGATCGAGCACTCCGCACGTGCCAAGTTGCTCGATGAGATGCGGGCCACGCTCGCGCGCCTTCGGCAGGCGGGTATGACCAGCGAAGAATTGTTCACGGTCGTGTGGAACGAGGTGCTGGCCATGGATAGCGGCGCCAAGGAGAACGACGATGACTAAAGCGGTTGTTGTTAATCTATTCCTCACAGTTCGAGTGCTCCTGGTCGGAGGGATCCTCATCATCCTGCCGAGTATCATGCGCAAGGGGCTGCTCTTCGGCGCCTACGTCGGCGAGACGTTGTCCGATCGGGAAGCGGCGCAACGGCTTCGGGAAAGCTGGTACATCGGCTGCGTGATCCTGATGGTACTGTCGCTGTTGGTCGGCTATGGGATCAGCCTGGCGGGCCAGCCGGTAGCGGGCAACTTCACGGGTACGGCGGTCTTGTTGTTCGGAGGCCTAGTGCTGTATCTGCGCTGGTACTCGAGGGCGCGAAGACTGGTGCCGCCAGCTGCCGCCGGTCAGGCGAAGAGGTCGGCCGCGCCACTTGTTGGCGGCGAGTCGAAAGGAGCCGGTCTGGCCAAGTTCGCTCTCGTCTTTTGCCTGCTCGCGAGTCTTGCTACCTACGCCTACGCGGTGGGTAGCTATCAAGATATGCTCGCTTCCGTGCCGGCTTACGCTCGTACGGCCTTCTACAAGATCATTCTGTTGCCGAGCGTGAACCTGGCGCTCAGCCCGTTCTATGCTCTACTCGCGCTGCTCACTGCGAACGCCAAACGCTCTCTCCGCGGTGGCTCGGGAGGAGGATCGTTCGAGGCGCAGAACAGCTTCCGGGCCAACTTTGCCAACGTGTTCAACTGGACGGCGCTCCTGATCTGTGCGTTCATGAGCTACCTGTCGGTGCGTATAATCCGCGTAGGGCCCTCCGAAATACGCTCTCTGTGGCTCGAGATGATACTGATGGCCCTTGTTGTGCTCGTATTCCTCGTCTTCAACCTGTTCCGGATAATGAAGGTTTATGGACAGGGCGGGGCGCTGCTGGAAGCGGGTTCCGCCGAAGCACCTTTGACGAACGGTCTCGCCGACAATGCACGCTGGATCGGGGGACTCTTCTATTTCGATAGGGACGACCCGTCGACCATGGTCGAATCGCGCTTCGGTATCGGCTATACTCTCAACTACGGCAACCCGACAGCCATTCTGATCGTGGCCAGCTTCCTCGTGCTGTCCCTCGCTTTGATCGCGGTCGCCGTACTCGGAACTCAGATCGGCGGCGGCTGACTCAGCAGAGAAAGAAGATCGTCATGTGTCGTGTCCTTTTGCTCGCAGCCTTGCTCGTCGCATTTCTACCGGGGCCAACGTTCGCGCAGGCTCCGCAGAGCTACAGCGACGACCCGCGGATGCCGGACGGACCGTTGGGGGAACGGATTCGCTCGGTCATCAACACCCTCAACTCGCCGACGCCGGAGGCCGTCCAGCGGTTCATGATGGAGGAGTGCACCGAGGAGTTCAGGAACTTCGCGTCGATTGAGACGCACGTCGCCACTTTCGAGTTCCTGAACGGCTACACCGGCGGGATGGACTTTCACAGCATACGGACCTACACGCCGGCCCGACCGAGAGAGACCGTGGTCATCGTAGAAGATCGGAACTACGGCGCCTGGCGCGCGTTCCGACTGTTCATCGATGACCGCGAGACCTACCTGTTGAGCGGGGTGTTGCTCGATCGTTATCCAGGAACGCCCACCGACGTCGAGGAGCCGACGCTGAGCGAGGCGGAGGTCATCGACGAGACGCTGCAGATCGTCGACCGCGTATGTGCGAACGATGCGTTCTCCGGCACGGTGCTCCTGGCCCGAAGCGATGAAGTGCTCTACTCGCATGCCTGCGGCGAGGCCAGCAAGCGATTCGGCGTGCCGGTCGACATCGACACTCGCTTCAACCTGTCGTCAATAACCAAGTCGTTCACGGGTACGGCGATCGTGCAGCTGGCGGAGGCCGGGGCCGTCTCCTACGACGACCTGTTGAGCGAGTATGTCGATGAGTCGTGGCTGCCCCTCGAGATCAGCAGCCGGATCACGCTCCACCACCTGCTCACCCATACCTCGGGACTCGGCGACTATTACACGGAGGCGTACCGGGATGCATCCCGCGCGCTGTATCGCCGGCTGGAAGACTTCAAACCCCTCGTCCACGAGGACACCCTCGCCTTCGAACCGGGCTCGAGCTTTCGCTACAGCAACACGGGGATGTTCCTGCTGGGCGTGGTGGTCGAGAACGTGACCGGCGAAAGCTACTTCGACTACGTGCGGCAGAACATCTTCCAACCCGCTGGGATGGACGATACCGGCTACTTCGACAGGGATGAACCGGTCCCGAACGTTGCCATCGGCTACTACCGCGACCCGGACAGCGAGACCGGCTGGCGCGAGGACACGTTCAGGTTGTCCGTCGTCGGCACCCCGGCCACGCAGGCCTATTCGACGGTCGGCGACCTGCACCGTTTCGCGCTGGCTCTGCTGGACGGCACGCTAGTCTCCAGCACGGCGCTGGAGGTCATGTGGGTCCGGCACGGAGACGGCGACGGCTACGGATTCCAGGTGCACGAGCGGCCGATCGGTATGGCGGTCGGGCACACCGGCGGTTCGTGGGGCGCCAGCTCACAACTGACGATCTACCTCGAGCCCGGCTATGTCGTCGTGGCTCTCTCCAACTACAGGACCGGCGCGTCACCACTGGTCGAGCGAATCGAGCAGCTCGTCGAGCGGACGCACCCGTAGTGCCGTGTCGCACCGGCGTCCAGTTTGCAGCTTTATCTTGTGAGCCCGCCCGATCGGGCGCCGGTTTCTTTACGCTCTGGAGTGGTGATGCGAAGAAAGACGATCGCCTTTCTGACAGCCATTGCACTCAATGGCCTCCTCGCGAGCGCTGGCTGTGGCCAGGCGCGCGACACAGCTGCCGGAGTCGTCGACGGCGCACTGGGTGCCCGGATAGACGAGTACCTCATGCAGGCGGCCGCCTTCGGTTTCGCGGGTGCCGTCCTGGTGGCCAAGGACGGCCAGGTCATCCTCCACAGAGGGTACGGCCTCGCGGACCGGGAGCGTGGTATCCCGATCACGGCGGAAACGGTCTTCGACATCGGCTCCATCACGAAACAGTTCACCGCGGCAGCGATCTTGAAGCTCGAACAGCAGGGGCTTCTGCAGGTCAGCGACCCGATCGCCCGCTATTTCGACGCGGTCCCGGCGGACAAAGCCGGGATCACGATCCACCACCTGCTGACACACTCGGCGGGCCTCGAGGACATCTTCGGCGACGACTACGAGCTCATGCCGAGAGACTCTCTCGTCGGACTCGCCCTGCGGTCGGAGCTTCTGTGGGAACCCGGCACGCGCCACCGCTACTCCAACGCCGGCTACAGTCTACTGGGCGCTATCATCGAGAAGGTGTCCGGTCGGCCGTACGAGGATTTTCTCGCTAGCCGGCTGTTCGAGCCGGCCGGCCTCACGCAGACAGGGTATCGCCTACCCGACTGGCCCGAGGAACGGGTCGCTCGCGGCTACCGGGGTGGCCAAGATTGGGGCACGCCGCTGGACAAGAACTGGGCGGAGGACGGCCCCTACTGGAACCTGAGGGCGAACGGCGGCCTGCTGTCCACTGTCGGCGACCTCTACCGGTGGCACGTCGCCCTGGAAGACGACGCCGTCCTTGCCAAGGCGTCGCGGGACAAGATGTTCACGCCCCACGTGCCCGAGAACGAGGAAGAGACATCATTCTACGGCTACGGCTGGGCGATCACGCCGACCTCGCGCGGCACGAACCTGATCTGGCACGACGGAGGGAACGGGTACTTCTTCGCCGATTTCCGGCGCTACGTGGATGAAGGCGTGGTCTTCATCTTCGCCACCAACGAGACGGCCAACGGACAGGTGGAGCGGAGGGTCGTCCGTCTGCTCTTCGGCCGCGACCAAGAAGTCGAACCGCTGCCGGTGGCTCAGGTCGAACTCCCCGAGTCCCAACTGATCCGCTACGCGGGTCGATACAGGCTGCCTTCGGGGATGGAATTCGAGGTCTCCGTGCAGGGCGGCCAACTAATCATCCAGGTGCAGGATCCCGAGGTGTCCGCGGCTTTCGTTCGACTCCCCGCCCTCGATGCCGCGGCCCGTGCTCGACTCGAGGGGATCGAGAGGACGACCTCGAACGTGGTCGCGAGTATGGCTTCGGGGGACTTCGGGCCGTTCCGCGAGCATTTCGTCCGCATCGGCGACATAGACGTTGAAGGGGAAGTCGAGTTCTGGGCGGGCGCGTTCGAGATCTGGACCGAGCGCTATGGGCCCCTCACGCATTCGAAGGCCCTGGGGTCAGCGCCGGGCTCCAGCGATTTCGGCCCGACCCTCGATACGTATGTCGTAGCCCGGTTCGAAAGCGGGGCCAGATTGATCTCGTTCAGGCAGGCCGCCGAAGGGCCCGCCAGCGGGTTCTACCTGGATGCGCTACCGTCCAACGCTCTTCCGGCGGTTCACCGATTCGTGCCGCTGGCGGAGCGGGAGTTCGCCACATTCAACTTCGAGTTCGCGAGCGAGAACCGTATCCGGTTCGATGTGGACGGTACCGGCGCGGTGACCGCGCTTCGAACGCCGAGCCAAGATGGAGAGATCCTGGCCACGAAGGTACGCTGAGACCCACACTCGGTGGCCCCGGTGATCTGTTGTGCGAG
The DNA here is from genome assembly GCA_039589375.1 of Gemmatimonadota bacterium. Classification (GTDB taxonomy): domain Bacteria; phylum Gemmatimonadota; class Gemmatimonadetes; order Palauibacterales; family KS3-K002; genus JASFMO01. The sequence continues at coordinate 5,554 of JBDHHL010000131.1, forward strand.
GGTCCACCGACCTGCGTCCGCCGTTCTTCAGTGAAATCCGCGTCGCCCCCAACGTCTGCGTCGTCGTCAACACCCCGTCATCGCCCGCGCCCTCGCCCGCGCCCGCGGCTTCAACAACGACCACGCGATCTCCACCCCCGGATCCAACGGACAATTGACATCCCGCGCCCTCGCCGAAACATTCTCGCCGTCATTCAGCAACGCGAGTAGGAGGCGAAATCGTGGAACGTGCACCCAGCGACTGGTACGCGGACGAATCGTTCTGGACCGAGTTCTTCCAGTTCATGTTCCCAGACAGCAGCTTCGACGCCGCGATCGAGCAGGTCCCCCAGATCATCGAGCTGACGGGCTGCCGCGAGGGTGCGCTGCTCGACCTCGGATGCGGGCCAGGGAGATACGCCATCCCTTTCGCCAAGAGCGGATTCGCCGTCACGGGCGTTGACCTGACGCCGTTCCTGTTGGATCGAGCGCGCGCCTATGCCGGCGCGGAGGGAGTGGACGTCGAGTTCGTGACCGGGGACATGCGAGACTTCTTACGGCCCGACGCGTTCGATCTCGTGCTCAGCATGCTGACGTCGTTCGGCTACTTCGATGACGACGACGAGAACTTGGCCGTCGCGCGCAACATCTTCGAGAGCCTCAAGCCCGGCGGCGTCTTCGTCTTCGACACCTACGGCAAGGAGATCATCGCGAAGATCTTCCTGGAGACGAACTCGAAGGAGCTACCGGGTGGAGAGCTGATCGTTCAGCGGCGATCGGTGATCAACGATTGGAGTCAGATGGAGAACCACTGGCTGCTGATCAAGGACGGGCAAACGCGCTCGTTCCGTCTCCGCCACTGGATCTACTCCGGCCGCGAGTTCAAGCAGCTTCTGGCAACCGCGGGCTTCTCGGAGGTCGAACTGTACGGCGATCTAGATGGAAAGCCGTACGGGCCCGATGCGGCTCGCATGATCGCGCTAGGCCGAAAGGCCTAGGGCCGGCGCTTAAGACCGCCTCAAGTCAGCTACCTTGGTCTCGCGCAGGATCGTCTCGATCTCGAGGCTCGCCGCTGTCCAGCGGTCATGCAGCGGACACGAATCTTCCTCCGTGCACTCCGGCCGACCCAACAGGCAGCGGGGCCGCTCGATCTGGCCGAACAGCGACGCGATCTCGTGCAGCGTCACTTCATCGGCGGGAACGGCCAGCAGGAAGCCGCCTCGTTTGCCGCGGAACGACCTGAGGATTCCCGCGCGAACCAGCTGGTGAAGGACTTTTCCCAGATAGTTGTAGGGCACGTCGACGGCTGCAGCCAGCTCGCTGGTGCGTATCGGCCGGCCGGGCGGTTGACCCGCCAGGTGGGTTACGGCCCGCAGGGCGTAGACGGCGGTCCCCGAAAGCACCATTGAACGGGCGAACCCGAGGGGTTGCGGGTAAAAGGTTGGGGCATTATGATCATAACTACATGATAATATGTCCAATCTGCCCTAGCAACCCTGCTCGACGGTCCCATTGAGGAAAATCATGACCTGGAACGTTAGCGATTCCCTTCTGCGTCACGCGGCCGAGCCGACCTTCCCAACGCTCATATGTCTCGTAGCGGCCTTAGGCGTCTTCGCCTGTAGCGGCGATCCCGGCGCCGAATCGGCGGCCTCGCAGGCCCAGCAAGCAGAGTCAGCCGCGCAGCAGGCAGCCGGCCCGGCAGCGCCGGCGGGCCTGGTCGATGCCGCGCTGGCCGAGCGGGGTGAGGAGATGTTTCGCGCCAAGGGCTGCGTCGGCTGTCACACTATCGGCGGTGGACGGCTGACCGGCCCGGACCTCCAGGGCGTCACCGAGCGGCGGCCGTTCGACTGGGCCATCGCGATGATCATCAACCCGGACTCGATGATCAAAGAGGACCCGACGGCCAGACAGCTGTTCGCCGAGTACATGACTCCGATGCTGAACGTGGGCGTCACGCCCGAGGAAGCACGTGCGATATACGAATTCCTGCGTCGCGATAGCGAGGGACAGCCGTGAGGAAGCGTCATCCGGCAGCCTGCGGCGCACGAAGCCCCAACCATCAACGTCGAGGAGCGAGAGCGATGCGATCCAACCGAGGAGCTTGGGCGACGATCGCGATGGCCGCATTGGTGGCCATCACCGCGACAGCGCTGCAGTCCTGTGCTGGAGCGGGGGACGGTGCCGACATCGGCGCCATCGCCCAGGAGCGTGGCCTGAGCGAGGCCGACATCGTTGCCGCGGTCAAGACCTATCAGCCCACGGGCCGCTTTGATGAGTACCTGATGTTCGCTTCGGGCGGGCATTCCGGACAGGTCCTGGTGATCGGCGTTCCGTCGATGAGGCTCTTGAAGGTCATCGCGGCTTTCACGCCGGAACCGTGGCAGGGTTTCGCTTACGGCTCTGAAGAGCACGGGCAGCTGATGGAGAGCGCCCAAATGGCCGGTCATGAAATCAAGTGGGGCGACACGCACCACCCGGCGCTCTCGGAAACGGACGGAGATTACGACGGCCAGTTCGTGTTCATCAACGACAAGGCGAATCCCCGTATCGCGGTCATCGATCTGCGCGACTTCGAGACCAAGCAAATCGTCACCAACCCGAACATGGGCACGAACCACGGCGGCTCGTTCGTGACGCCGAATACCGAGTACGTGATCGAGGGCGCCCAGTACTCGGTGCCGCTGTGGACGGACTACGCGGACGTCGATCGTTACCAAGAGGAGTATCGCGGTCTGGTCACGATGTGGAAGTTCGATCGAGAGGGCGGCCGCATCGACGAGAGCCAGTCGTTCTCGATCGAGCTACCGCCCTACTGGCACGACCTGTCGGATGCGGGTAAGGGCCCCTCGTTCGGTTGGGCGTTCCTCAATTCGTTCAACACTGAGATGGCGACGGGCGGGATCGAGGACGGGAACCCGCCCTTCGAGTCGGGCGCGTCACGCAATGACATGGACTACATGCACATCATCGATTGGCAGAAGGCGGCACAGGTGGCCGCCGCCGGTCGGACGCGCGAGGCCCGCGGCCAACAGGTGATCCCGCTTCAGACCGCCATAGAAGAGGGCCTTCTCTTCTTCGTGCCCGAGCCCAAGAGTCCCCACGGCGTCGACGTGACTCCGGATGGCCGGTTCCTAGTGGTATCCGGCAAGCTGGATCCGCATGTCACCGTCTATTCGTGGGAGAAGATTCAGCAGGCGATCCAGAACGGCGAGTTCGCGGGCGAGGATCCTTACGGCGTGCCGATTCTCGATTTCGCCTCGGTGATCGAGGGCCAGCTCGAGGTAGGTCTGGGTCCGCTGCACACCCAGTACGATGCCGATGGCAACGCCTACACCAGCATCTTTCTGGACACCCAGGTCACCAAGTGGAGCCTCGATCCGTTGCAGGTGCTGGACAAGGTCGACGTGCACTACAACGTCGGACACCTGGCGGCCGCCGAGGGCGACACGCGCACGCCGGACGGGAAGTACCTGGTGGCGATGAACAAGTGGTCGATCGATCGCTTCAACCCGGTGGGTCCGCTGCTGCCGCAGAACTTCCAGCTCATCGACATATCGGGTGATGAGATGCAGCTGCTGTACGACATGCCGATCGGGATCGGCGAGCCGCACTACGCCCAGATCATCAAGGCCGACAAACTGCACCCTTTCGAGATCTACCCGCAGGTCGGCTACTCGCCCAGCACCATGTCCGCCGCGGAAGATGCGGTGCAGGGCGGCCAGGAGCGTATCGAACGTCGCGGCAACCAGGTGGACGTCTATATGACGGCGATCCGCAGTCACTTCAACCCTGAGTACATCCGGGTACGCGAAGGCGACCAGGTGACGATCCACATCACCAGCATCGAACAGGCTCATGACGCGACCCATGGGCTCGGGATCGCGAAGTACAACATCAACCTGAGCCTCGAGCCCGGTGAGTCCCAGACGGTGTCGTTCGTGGCCGACGCGCCCGGTGTGTTTCCCTACTACTGCACCGAGTTCTGCTCGGCGCTCCACCTGGAGATGACCGGATACTTGCTGGTCGAGCCGCGGAGCTAGCCACAAACCACGGGAGGCCTCACCCGCTCCTTGGGGTAGGGCGGGGCCTCCACCGATCCGATATCGATCACGGTAATGGACAGGATAACAGCGTTCTTTCAGGGCGAGCTGTCGAAGCGAAGTCGCGTGCTGATCGTCGTGGCCACATTGGCGATGCTTCCCAGCGTCTTCCTGCCGACGTGGACCATCAAGCTCAGCGCGCCTCAGTATCCGAAGGGCCTCGAGCTGCAGATCTACCCCAACACCGTAGGCGGGGATGTCGGTGAGGTGAACATCCTCAATCACTACGTGGGGATGCACGAGATCGCGGCCGATGAGTTTGCGGAGTTCAGGTTCATCCCGTTCTTCATCCTGCGCTTCTTCGGCTTCGCGCTGCTCACCGCATTGATCGGGCGAGTAGCCATCGGAGCTATCGGCTGGCTGGACTTCGTCCTGTTCGGCGTCGTGATGCTAGTCACTCTGCAGCACTGGCTGTACGAGTACGGGCATGATCTGTCGCCCGACGCGCCGCTTCAGCTCGAGCCGTTCACGCCGCGCTTCCTCGGAGCGACCGAAGTGGGCCAGTTCGCCGTGGCCAGCTGGCCGGCGATCGGCGCCATCCTGATGGGCATTGCCGGTCTGATCGGGCCCGCTATCGTCGTCTACGAGTGGCGCCGAATGAGTCGTTCGACGGCCCCATGA
>JBDHHL010000132.1:0-10648 GCA_039589375.1 Gemmatimonadota bacterium
GCCCACCTCGAGCGCATTGTCTCGTAGGACGGGAGCGAACGGCTCGTGGTCTTCCCAGCGGCTTGGGTCGACCGGCTGTCCATCGTAGTGTGCGTAGAAGAGAACCGTGCGTGGCGCACCGGGCGCGGCCAGCTCGCCGTAGACGTAAGGGGATCCCCCAGTTTCCAGTATGCGCGTCTTTATGCCGCGCCGCTCCATCATCTGGACAAGCGCATCGGCGTTACGGCGAATGTCTTGAACGTTCTCCGCGACGTTCCGCAGCCCAAGGAAGTCGGACAATTCCTCGACGATCTGCTTCTCGTGCGCGGACCGATACTCGCGTACCGCGATGATCTCGTTCGACTGCGCGAAAACGCGGCTCGGCGTGGCCAGTGCCCACATGCCGGCCGCCAGATACAGCACACCGCGCATCCTCATAACGCTACTCCTCGCTAGTACCAGGCGGATGGGCCTCGATTCGGTCACCGATCTTTGCCGTGCCACCACTCCTCGCTAGTACCAGGCGGATGGGCCTCGATTCGGTCACCGATCTTTGCCGTGCCACCTGTTTTAACCCACGCGAGCACGCCGCGACGTCCGCGCAGCTCGTCCTTCAAGCCGGCGCGGATCTGGTCCATCAGATGGCACGGGTCACACGGCCCCGTGATCCATAACTCCACTTCGTTCCCCAGGCGGAGTCGCGTCTCGGCGGGCAGCGCGGCGAGGTCGATATCCCGAGTGGTCACGTTCTCTTTGAGGATCGCCGGCTCGAGGTCCAGGTCGTCGAGTGTTTCCTGGTCCATTAGCAGTACCTGGCGACGACTGCCGGCTACCGCGTGTTTGCATCCTTCGAGGCCGAGGTCCGCCAGAAACGCGGCCGGGTCGACGCGCCGCATCGGCAGGCCGTGACCCGGACAGATCTGCAGAGATGTGATGACTCCGGACGTACTCCCCACTACCGCCCTCCACGGATTGGACGCAACGCCCTATCGATTGCGGCGGTAAAGTAGTAACCGGGTCGCCGGAGATGCTAGATAGGAGGTGATGGGCAGGCGAAGAGAGGGGCGAGCCGTCTCAGCTCCTGTGCTGAGAAGTCGCCGACCAGCGCATGCTGGTGCTTGTCGTCCCACCAGGTCGCCACGCCGAGTCCTCGCTCTTCCGCCAGCGCCGGCGCCCCGAAGGTCGCCCTGCCGACGCCGCCGTCAGTTACCTGCGCCGGTTCCGCTGCGGCGCCGCCAATGTAGGGAAGGAGGTAATAGGTGAGCCGGCGACCTTGGCCGCTGTACTCGACCACGCCACCCCGGCGTCCGTTCATCAGGCAGATCGTGGCACGTTCCACCCGGAAATCGCGGACATCGGGCGGCGGCATCGCAACGCCTAGCTCGCGAGCGAAGAAGGAGGCGATCTCCTGGCGGTCCGTAGTCCGGAGTTCCTCTTCCTCCACTACGCGCCTCAGATAGTCCTCAGCGAATTCCTCCGCCGGGGAAGCACTGACACTGCGGCTCGCCAGCTGTTGGCCGACGGCACCGATGACCAGCCCCCCTACTACAACGGCCGCCAGCGCGACCTTCGAGCGGCTTCGGCCGCCCCTCCCGACGTTCACCGTAGCTGACCCGGCCCGCTCGCGCGCTAGAACCGTGTAGAGGCGTTCCCGCAGTTCACGCGGAGCCCGGACGCGCGGCACGTGGTCCCGCACCATCTGCGCTACGTGCCGGTCCTCCTCGAGGAACAACCGGCACGCCGGGCACCGCTCGGCATGCTTAAGCGCCGCTTCCACCTCGGCATCACTGACACGCAATACGTCGGCGGGCCAGAGCCTTCGTCGTACTTCGCGGCAATCGATCTTCATGCTTCGGCGCCCCTCGTCGTCCGATCACCGAGCTCGCGGGCCGCTCCCCGGCTCAGCATCCGCCGCGCCCGGTAATGGCGAACCCGAACCTCCTGTTCATCGAGTCCCGTTACGGCAGCCACAACCGAGTGTCGGAACCTCTCCACATCGGCCAGCCAAAGGATCAAGCGATCACCGTCGTTCAGCTCACGCCAGACGCGACTCATCCAATCGCGCAGCAGTCTGTGGCCGGGCGTGCCCGGCTCTGGAAAAGGCTCCGGGTCGTGCTGAGAACCGCTCAAGAACAGCTCCTCTAGGTCGGAATCGTATGCCAGCGGATCACGGCCCATGCGCCGCCGCCGCTGCAGGTAGGTGGATACGAGGATCGCAAGCATGCTCTGCCTGAACTCGGCCACCGCACGGATGTTACAGAACTCGTGAAAGGCTCGAATCGTCGCTTCCTGAAGCAATTCCTCGGCGCGGTGCTCGTCCAACGTGAAGCACAGCGCAGCCGTGTACAGATGGTCGAGATGAATGCCGATTAGTTCTTCGAACGTCTGTCCCATAGCCCTTCCCGTATTGCAATACCGACTGTCCCCGCCGGACATCCGCTGGGCACCCACCGTAGATAACAAGAAAAGGACGAAAAGGTTTCGGGTCATGGACCCGCGTAGCACGCGCACCGGCGGCCAGCAACGTCTGGGGAAAAAAGTAGGGGCGCCGTGATCGGCGCCCCTGTCTTAGCCGAACTCCGGCCGGGGGATTAGCCGCATTCGGAATACCCGCACGCCACGCACTTCAGGCAGCCCTCAGCGAATTGAAGCGACGTGCTGCAGTCCGGGCATGTTTCGATGATGGCCATGATGTCTCGGCCCAGGTGCTTTGTGGGATCGTCAAACCCAGACCCGTTTATCTCCGGCTGCTCGGCGCTCTGGCTGCCGCCGTTCCCCTTCCTGCCCGTCTCCGGATCGGTCAGCGGCAGCACCTGCTGCTGGCCCTCCTTGTCGGCCATGTACTCCTCGATGGCGAGCGCCACGGCATCCGGCATCGACAGGATCTTCTTGCTCCCGAAGCCCACGGCCCGGTCACACGAAATGCCGCGGAGTTGGTGGCAGATGGTCCGCAGAGGAACGCCGCTGCGCAGGCCCAAGGAGATAAGCCGGCTGATAGCCTCGGCATCGGCCATCGCCGCTCCGCCCGCCTTGCCCAGCGTGGTGAAGACCTCGAACGGGCGCCCCTTCTCGTCTTCGTTGATGGTGACGTAGAGGGTGCCGAGAGGCGACATCATTTTGCGGGTGATCCCGCGCAACGTGTCGGGCCGCTCGCGCACGAACGGCTTGCCCATGAGCTCGCCCTGCTTGGCAGAGAGCTCGCGCTTGAGCCGCTCGTTCTCCTTCGCCAGCTTCTCGAGCTCCTCGCGGAGCTCGCCATTCTCTTTACTAAGCTCGGCCTCGAAGGCGACTCCAGCATCCCCTGCCACGTCTTCGCCCTTCCGCCCAACCTCCGAGACCGAGCCCTCTGCGCTGACCCCATTGACCGACTGCACGACAGCCTTTGCGGTCTTCCCCGTCGACAAGACCTGCTTCTCGCGTGAGCCATCGCGATAGACCGTGACTCCCTTGCAGCCCAGCTCGAATGCCAGCTCGTAAATCGAGCGGACATCGTCAGGCTGGGCATCGCTGTGGAAGTTGCACGTCTTCGAGATGGCGCTGTCTACATACTTCTGGAATGCCGCCTGCATCCTGACATGCTGCTCCGGAGTCACGTCGTGTGCCGTCACGAAGATACTCTGCGCACCCTCCGGGATCTCGTCGAAATGGATGTGGCCCTCGCACGCGATCCGCTCCATAAGTTGGTCTGAGTACCACCCCTGCCGACGCGCGAGGGCCACAAAATCGTCATTCACATCGGGCATCAACGTGCCCGCTTGATTTCTCATGAAGGCGACGGCGAACAGCGGCTCGATACCGCCGGAGCAGCCGGCGATAATCGAGATCGTGCCCGTCGGAGCCACAGTCGTGAGGTTGCAGTTGCGCAGGCGCCGCATCGGCCGGATCCGCTTGCCTTCCGCATCGCGAGCGCACGTCTCGTTGGGTCCCCAGATCGAGAGCTCCCACTCGGGGAACACTTCGCGCTCGACGGCGAGCTGCTCCGACTTGACCTTCGCCTCCTCGTCGACGAAGTGCATCACACGCTCGGCCAGTTCGAACGACTCCTGCGAGCCGTAAGGAATGCCGAGACGCACCAGCATGTCCGCCCAACCCATGACACCGAGGCCGATCCGTCTAATCCGCTGCGCCAGGTCGGTGATCTCGGGCAACGGGTAACGGTTCGCATCGATCACGTTGTCCAGAAAATGTGTGGACGTATGGACCGCGTCGCGCAGACGATCCCAGTCGATGGTGCCGTCCGCCACGAACGCACCGAGATTGATCGAACCGAGGTTGCACACGTCGTACGGCAGCAGCGGCTGTTCGCCGCACGGGTTCGTCGCCTCGTACGACCCGAGGTGAGGTACGGGGTTGTACTGGTTCGCCCGATCGATGAAGAAGACGCCCGGCTCGCCGTTCTGCCAAGCGCCCTCAACTATCTGGTCGAAGACGTCTCGCGCCCGCAGCCGCGTCACCACCTGATCGCTGCGCGGGCTGGTCAGGTCGTATTCCTCGTCCGCCTCAACCGCCTTCATGAAGGCGTCGGTGACAGCGACCGAGATGTTGAAGTTCGTTACCCGGTGATCCTCACGTTTGCACTGGATGAACTCGAGGATGTCCGGGTGATCGACCCGCAGGATCCCCATGTTCGCGCCTCGACGCGTACCGCCCTGCTTCACTGCCTCCGTCGAGGCGTCGTAGACCTCCATGAAAGAAACTGGTCCGGAGGCGACACCCATCGTCGACCGCACCACATCACCACTAGGCCGGAGCCGCGAAAACCCGAACCCGGTGCCGCCTCCAGACTGATGTATCAGCGCCATGTTGCGAAGCGTGGAGTAGATCCCCGTCAGGGAATCCTCCACCGGCAACACGAAACATGCCGAAAGCTGCCCCAACGGACGGCCCGCGTTCATCAACGTCGGCGAGTTGGGCTCGAACTTCCCGTTGGCCAACAGATCGTAGAACCGCTCCGCCGACTTCTTCGCTTCCTCCGCACTCGCGCCATAGTGCGTGTCGACCGCGGCTGTCGCTCGAGCCACACGCCAGAACATCGCACGCGGGGTCTCCACCGGACGTAAGTCATCGTCTTTGACCAGATAGCGGCGCTCCAACACCGTGATGGCGTTTTCGCTCAGCTCCGGGTCCGGGAGATCCGCCGGCGGTGCCACCGGCAGCTCGGTCTCTTTCGCTCGCGACGCAGTCGTCGAAGTCGGTTGTTCCGTAGCAGTTCGTCTCTCTGTCAGCAAGGTCGGCTTTTCGGCAAAGTATATAAGGCCCGTTCGCGCGTCTTCCGCGCGTCTACGTCATTATTACTCTTTTGACTTGATTCAAGCTCCCGCATCGGCCCCCTAAAGCGGCGGGGGAGGGGCCGCCCAACTGCCGGGCACAGTCTAAGTCGAGCCTGGCTCGAATACAATATGTTGTACTGTGCCCAACCGCGAGACCCAAAATATAGAGTGGCACGGGCGTTGTCAAGAACCTTGTGTGGCCCAACGAGTTGCCCTCTCCGGCGGGGTCATTTCGCGGGAAAATCGACCCGTGAGTTTTGCTCCCTTTGAGTATCGAACACCGAATATCGATTACCGACAAGCGAAGAAATTCTTGGACGTTGGACATTCGACGTTCAACATTCGCAATTCGAAGCTCGGAATCAGCTCACATGGACTAAAAAGCGATTCCGGTCGTGAAGTAAAGCGACAAGTCATCGCCGCTGTCGACTATGGGTTGGGCAACGCCCACGCGGAAGCGATAGACGAACTGATAACCGAGGCCGAGATCGACGGACAGCTCGCTTCCGAGCGAAGCTAGAACATCGATGTCGTCGCTTTCGCGCCATGCGGAGCCCGCGTCGGCGAACAGACTTAGCGAAAGCCGATCGAGCATGACCGGCCACAACCCGTAGCCGCGTCCCACGAGAGCCAGAGGCAGCCGGTACTCGAGACTGGCGCTGGCGATCCTATCGCCGAACTTGACGCCCTCGCTGAAGCCGCGGACCGGGTACTGGCTTCCGCCGCCGATCGCTACACCGGCGATGACATCGATGGCGCGGCCCGGAACTCCGCCGAGTTCGAACAGCTCCGGGCTGCGATCGCGCCCGTCACTCGCGCCGAAGGCCAAGCGTGCCGCAACGACGTGATTCGCGTAGCCGAAGACCGGGAAGGACAGATAACCGCGCAACTCCGCCTCGGCGCTGACCCGCCAACGATCGAAGTCGTCGGTACGGCGCCGGTGTCCGAGATCGAGAACAGCAACGAACCCCTTCTCGGCGCTCACGGATCTCGGGTAGCCACGGGCCCTCGAATAGCCCAGGACGAGCCCGGCGATCGCATCGGTCACCGTCAGTTCGGAGAACGCCGTGTCGGCAGGCGTGAAGCGACGCTCCTCGATACCGAGTGCAGGGATGATACTGAGGGCAGTCCGCATTCGCGGGCGGAAGAATCTGGCCGAGATCCGCGCTTCCCTCTCCCGCTCGACCACGTCGACCGAACCGCCGTCCGTTGTCGCGAGCCGTCCAGAGGACCAGTCCTGCCAGAGGCCAAGCTCCAGAACCGGATCCCCTAACCCGGCGTATCGATAGACGGCGCCTGCCTCGACGGCGCTCACTTCGGTGCGCCATCCGGCCAGGATAGCGTACGAGTGCCGTCTCACGTCGTCGGCTCCGAAGGTCGTCGCGCCGACGAACGTCCCAACCGCAGAGCTACCGGTGTAAACGATCGGTAGCCACGACCTGGGCCAGAGGGACGGGAACGGCGAATACGCTCGAGCCGGCGCCTGGTCTATCGCGGGTTCGACAGACGCACGCATTGCGGGCGTCGAGGGTTGGCGAAGGAACCGCCGGCCGGGGCCGGCTGGCCGCCACATCGCGGTATCGAGCGGCAGCATCTCTACCCGCACGCCGTCGCTGTACACTGCAGCGAGGGCCAGCCAGCGGCCATCCGGCGATACATCGGGATCGCTGGCTCCGTTCGCCGTTCGTGTGACGCGCCACACGCGTCCGCCGGCCACGGATGCTCGGTCAACGCCACGGCGGGGTCGGTCAACAGGCAACTTCTCCGGGACTTCCGCCGCATAGATGTCCGACGCGCCATCTCTGTCGGAGGCCCATAGCAAGTAGCGCCCATCGGGTGACCAGGCGGGGCTGACGTCCGCGGCATCGTCGTGGGTCACCTGCCAGATCACTTCCCCGGCCGTGTCCACGACAACGAGATCCAGCACTCGGCCTCGCTCGGTCCTCTCGGCGGCGATCATGTTCCCGGCCGGCGACCAGCGCGGGCGCTCCCAGTTCACACCCTCGTCGAATTCCGTTAGCGGGCGAAACTCCAAGGAGCGGAGATCGATCGAGACGAGCCGGTTGGATCCGTCTCCGGTCTCCACCGCAACGAGCGTTCGGCCATCGGGCGCGAGATCCGGCGAGGCGATCCGGCGCCCCCTTGTCAGTCGCCTTTCCTTCCCCGCAGCGACGTCCAGCTCGTAGAGGTCGCCGTGTATAGTGTAGCGGCCGGTGTAGTCGACCTGCACGAAGTAGAGCCGATCCCCGTCGGGCCCCCAGGTCGAGCCACCGCTGCTGTTCCTCCGCTTCCGGAGAACGACCTCGCCGGTGCCGACATCGACTATCATCGTCGCCGGGTCGTCGTGCGGCGTGATGTACTCGAACGCCACATAGCGGCCGTCGGGCGAGAAGCGAGGCGAAGGCGCGACCCAGGCGTGGCCGGACAACGGTTTACCCTGCGTGAGCCCCAGCGCAGCGAGCGATTCGATTCGCGCCCGAGCTTCCCGCTTGTACTCGTGGCTCCAGTCCTTCCAACTGCCGGACAGCGTGCGGCCGAAGTACGGCGAGGACGCCCAGTTGAGCGTGTAAGGCAGCCGCGCCGCGCCGCGTCGCGTGAAGCGAGCGACGGCCGAGTCACCGTACTGCTCGGCCATCGAGCGGAAGTAGAGGCCGCCATAGGCGTAGGGCGTGTGGCCGGACGGCCAGAGCGGTGACAGGCCGTCAGCCGCATCGATGGTGCGGAAGTCCCCCCCGCTAGCGTCGGCGTCCAGCATCATCGCGATGCTGCTGCCGTAGGCGCGGCCGGCACCCGTCAAGCGCGACTCGTAATAGGTCGGCAAACCCTCGATCACCCAGCGCGGTTGATAGAAGGCCGGGAAGAAAGCCGGCACTCGCCCGAATAACGTCTGGGCCAGCCCCCAGACGCCGTCTGCTCGATCGAGATGGAAGATGTGGGTCAGTTCGTGTACGAGGGAGGAGGCTACCCAATCGGTGTAGTAATTCAGCGTCCTGCTGGCGATATCCGGCGTCGCGATCAACACGACACGGTTGGTCGGTATCGGTGTGGCTGACGCGTTCGGCCTATCCGTGTGATCGGCGATGACCAGGGCGATCCGGCCCGACGGCGGCTGCATGAATTGCCGCGACAGCGCGTCGTACGCCCACTCGGCGCTTGACGCGGCTCGGCGTGCGAACGCCTCCATCCTTTCCGGATAGACGACGCGGAAGTGGTCAGTATCGAAAGTCAAATAGCGTTCATCCGGCGGGACCTGAGCGACGGCCTGGGCCGGCAGGACGAACAAGAGCGCTACGGCCGTCAGCCCGCTCCGCACGTGGGCCGGGCCTAGCAGTCTCACTCGGCGCGCCCTCTGACGAATTCGCGCAATCCATCCACGACCCCTCGCGCGTAGGCCTCCAGGTAGACGGGGTCGCGCAGGCCGGCTTCCTGCTCCGGGATCATCATGAAGGCGCCCTCGGTTAGCGCCGCCGGCAGCCAACTCGGCCTGGCCAGAGCCAGACTCGATCGGCCGAACCCCAGGTCCGGGAGCCCCATGCTATCGAGCAGATTGCGCTGAAGCGCTCTGGCCAGGTCGAGCGCGTGCGGCTGGAAGTAGTAGACGCTGGTGCCATGACTCTCCAGCGGGTTTACGCCGTCCGGAAGAGCATTATTGTGAATCGAGATCAGGATATCGGCGTCCATCAAGTCGGCGTAGGAGGTTCTATCGTACACGCGGACCGAGTTGCGGTCGGTCCGCGTCATGATGACCTTTGCGCCTTCCTGTTCCAGCAGCCGCCGAAGCCGGTAGGCCACCCCGAGATTCGCGTCGGCCTCCGCCAGTCGAGTGGGCCCGGTGGCGCCGCCCGGCGGGTGTCCCGGGTCGACTGCGATCGCTAGGCCGGAGAGCGGTCGCTCGGGGTCGATAGAAGGAGGCCTCCGCACATCGAGCTCCAGAGCGCCTCGCTCAGCGTTCACCCGGTAGCCCCAAGGCCGGGCAGCCAGATCGATGTGCAACTCGTAGCGGTCGGAACTGACCTGCTCCCACCAAGCCGCTCTCAAGAAAGGATCTTCGGGACCGTAACGCAGCCAATCAGTATTCGAATACGCGCCGTACAGAACGAGCGTCACGCGTCGCCCATCGACCCTGACGAGATAAGGCACCGGGTGATCGACCGACACCCGTACGGCGAGGTGGCCGGGCCGTCCGTCGAACCTGACTGTTCCCACGCGTGCGACAGCCGGTAGCGATGCACGACGCTGGCGGACGAGCTCATCTAGCGACACCCACGCCTCGGTCTGCTGATCGAGGAGGACCCGAACCGAGTTGTTCCGTCGACCGGTCACGCGCGCCATGACCCCGTCGGCCCACATCCAGAGGGTCGTGGCCCCCGGCGCGGCGCGTCCGACCACGTACCCGCGCTGGCCCGCATATGACGGCCGGCCCTGCAAAGCAACGACCGGCCCTCCCTCGCTCACCACCCACAGGTCCAGGGGAAGCGGGAACCGAGCCGTGTCGGCGGCAACCACGGCCTCGACCACAGCACACCCTTCCGGAACGGCCGGGCCGCTCTCTTGGGAGACCGAATCGGCGGCCGGTTCATCGGGGATCACGCGCGGCGAGCAGTAGGGATAAGCGCTAGCCGGAGTGGCCGGCACCGGCGGCATGTCGGAACTCAACCGTCCAAGGCCAAGCGACTCGCGCGTGACGAGCGCTCCCTCGTAGATGCCGCTGGCCGTCGCGGAGATCGCGTCCGCCTGAGGGATCCGGCCGAAGATCCAGTTCGCCGAAGCGCTGCTTCCCTCGGCGGGCACCTCGACCAAAGGGACGGACTCTCCGTCCGGCAACAGCAGCCGGACTCGCGCGCCGGGTGACGCGCGCAAGCGGATGGGTACGAACTCTCCCGCCCTTACCCACCAGAGGCCGCGCGGGCTGAGCCCGGCGGCATCGATCTCCGCCGAGTCGGCGCTGAGCAGAGCGGGTGCCCGTGGCAGCCGTACCATGTGCACGGCCCGCCGCTCTTGGTCGCCCAGCGAAGCCACGATCTCGTAGCGCGCGACGGTTTCCCCCGCCGATGCCGGGACCGGCAGCCAGGCGATGAACGCACCGTTCGGCTGAACGGGCACGCCGTATCCGTTGATCGTCAGCAGCGCGTTCCCGTTGCCCACCGATCCGAAGATGAAGTTGGAGTCGCGCGCGGTGATGAGACTGCCAGCCCGTGGATAGACGACATCGATCGCCACGGAGCCAGCGACCTCGGGCACCGGTGGCGGTCCCGCAACCTCGGCCGGCCGCGTCGCGCAACCGTTCGCCAGGAGAGCTGCCGCCAGGAAGGCTGCCGCCAGGAAGGCTGCCGTCCTGGACGATGTGCGAGGAGTTCTCTCGTCGACGTTCCTCATGTGTGCCGCGCTGCTAAGGTGAG
>JBDHHL010000133.1:0-10198 GCA_039589375.1 Gemmatimonadota bacterium
GATCTTCTCGGTCAGATACAGGTTGCCGAACACGCGGCTGCCGATATGGATGGGGACGCCCAACAGAGACCGCATCGAAGGGTGTTCTTCCGGAAACCCGGCGAACTCGGGGTGATCCTGGAGGTCGCGAAGGCGAATCGTTTGCGCATCCCTTAGCATGATTCCGAGAGTGCCGCCACCGGTCGGCCATTGTCCGAGCGTGCTCACCGTCTGCGCGTCGATTCCGGAGTGAAGGAACCGTCGCAGCGACATGCTGGAACTGTCGAGCACCCCCAGTGCGGCGTAGCGAGCCTTGATCACTTCGCGCGCGGAGTCGACAAGCGTCTGCAGCACATCGTCGAGAGAGAGTCGGCTGTTCAGGGCCATGCCGGCGCGGATGAGCGCCTGCATGCGTTGCAGGTTGTCGTCCTGGGCGGCGCGCAGATCGGTCAGCTCTCTTAGCCGCTTCTCCTCGGTCTCGAAGATGTGCGCGTTCTGCAGCGCGATGGCAGCCTGGGCTGCGAACGCCTCCAAGATTTCGGCGTCGCCCTCGTCGAAGTCGCGCTCGTCTCGTGCGTTGAAGGCGAAAATCGTCCCGAGGGGAGTGTCGCCGTAGTAGAGTGGGGAGATCACCTCCTGGCGCACGCCAAGCTTCGTGGCCATTCCGGTGTCCGCGCGATCATCCCCCATGACGTCGTTGACGAAGAGCGTTCGCCGCTGGGTGATAGCGCGCCCGTTCAGGCTTCCCTCCATGGAGAGGTGTTCCCCCAGGCTGATGCTGGCGTCGGGGCTGGTGGCCACCACCATCAGGCAGGGACTCGTGCCCTCCTTGCAATGCTCGCGGCGCTCCGTCATCACGGCTGACTCGGTGTTGAGCAGCCGGGCGGCGTGCGTGCAGATCTGGGCTAAGATATCCTCGTGTGCCAGGGAGGCACTGATGGCGCGGCCGACGTCGACCAGGGCACGGAGTCTATCTTCGCGCGATGGGGTCGAGTTTTTCATTCCGAGCTACGGGAGCCCTCATTCTCGTATCTCTTGAGCTTGCGATAGAGGGTGCGCCGGTCGATGCCGAGGATCTCGGCCGCCTCGGTCTTCTTCCACCGCACGCTTTCCAGTACCCGGAAGATATACTCTCGCTCCAGATCTTCAAACGTCCAGCGCTTGCGCTGCGCCTCGTCGAGGATGGACGCGCCCTCGGCTTCGTCCTCGGTCGCATCGCTCGGCAACTCGAAGCCGACGGTGCCGCCTCCTCCACTGGCGTGGAGGACGACCGCGCGCTCGATGAAGTTCTCCAACTCGCGCACGTTACCGGGCCAGTCGTGGGACATCATCCGGTCCAGCGTTCGGGCCGGCAGCTTGGGCGCATCGATCGTGTAAAGCTCGGTGTACTTCTGCAGGAAGAAGTTGGAGAGCAGCGGGATGTCGTCCTTCCTGTCACGCAGCGCCGGCACCTCGATGGGGAATACGTTCAGTCGGTAGTAGAGGTCCTCTCGATACTGACCGGAGGCTACCCGCTTCTTGAGGTCGAGATTCGTGGCCGCGATCAGCCGAATATTGACCGGGATCGGTTGGCGGCCGCCGACTCGCATGATCACGTACTCCTGCAACACGCGTAGCAGTTTCGGCTGCAGGGACATGGTCATGGTGCTGATTTCGTCCAGAAACACGGAACCGCCGGACGCTTCCTCGAAAAGGCCTTTCTTGTTCTGGATCGCGCCGGTGAACGCGCCCTTCATGTGCCCGAACAGTTCCGACTCGAGCAGGTTTTCGGGGATTGCCGCGCAGTTGATGGGCATGAAAGGCTTGCTGGCCCGGTTGCTGGCTGCGTGAATCGCTCGCGCCACAAGTTCCTTGCCCGTACCGGTATCACCCGTGATCAACACCGTCGCGCGACTGGGCGCCACGCGGGCGATGAGGTCGATCACCCGCTGGATGGCTGCGCTCTTGCCCACGATCTGGATGTCGCCGCCGACACCGCGAGCCTTTTGGCGCAGCCGCGCGACCTCGCGCCGCAGGTCCTGCTCTTCGAGGGCGCGGTTGATCGTCAGTAGCAGCTCGTCGGTGCTGAATGGCTTGTTGATGTAGTCAAAAGCGCCTTGCTTCATCGCCTCGACGGCGGTGTCCACGGTGCCGAACGCGGTCATCATCACTATCTGCGCGTCCGGTTGACGCGCGGGAGCCAGCCGCAGCACGTCCATCCCGTCTATTCCGGGCAGGTTGATATCGAGGAGGATGACGTCGAAGACATCCCGCTCCATCTCACGCAGGCCGTCTTCGCCGGTCTCGGCTGCCTCGACGTGATAGTTCTGATCGCTAAGAACGTCGATCAGAAGCCGCCGGAGAACTTCGTCGTCCTCGACTACAAGTACCTTAGCAGTGGCCTCGACAGTCCCCTCCTCGTCACGCATCAGATTCCACCGGTAGTAGTATTGTGAACTTCGCGCCGCTCCCGGACTCGGCTGCGGCTTCGATTGTGCCTCCGTGGGCGTGGACGATCTGCTTCGCCAGGGCCAAACCCAGGCCCGAGCCGCCCGAGCGGGAGAAGAACGGCGAAAACACGTAGTGAAGGTCAGCTGGGTCTATGCCCGGACCGTCGTCGCTGACCTCGATCTTGATAACCTGGCGCATCGGACGCCCCGTGACCGGCAAGCCCCGCGTCAGCTCGCCAGCGATGCGCACCGCGCCACCGTTCCCGGTCCCCAGGGCCCTCTGCGCGTTCATCAACAGGTTCAGGAACACCTGCTGCAGCTGCCCGGCGTCCGCTACGAGCCGTGGCAATGGCTCGTCTATGTCGACCTGCACGCTCACTCCGGCCCGTTTGAGCGACGCGCCCAAAAGCTCGAGAACGCGATCGATGACGTCGCGCACGCATACCTGGTCCAGGTTCAGTTCCCCAGGCTTGGCCAGCTCGATCAAGCCGTGAGCCAGGCGCGCGATTCGGTTCAACTGCTGAGCGGCCGTGTCGAGCTGCCGTTCGACATCTTGGTTGTCTGCACTGCACTTCCGCAGGCTCTCGACGACGATGCCGATGGTCGTCAGCGGCGCTCCAATTTCCTGGGCCACGCTCGCCGCCAGCTGACCGAGCGTCGCCAGCTTCTCCGACTCGATAACCTGCCGTTCCACCTGGCGTCGCTGAGATAGGTCCCGCACGATCGTCGAAGCGGCCAGGTTGTTCGATGGTCCGTTCCGCGCCAGCGTGCTGGTGAGGCTGACTTCGACCTCGCCTCCGTCTTTCTTGAGCCGCCGCGTCTGGTAGTCGCGGACCGAACCCAACTGTCGCAGCGCTTTCCGTAATCGCTCCGGCTCGCGTTCCTTGATCAGGTCCTTGGGTATCAGCCGCGACACCGGCTGGCCGACGATCTCGTCCGACGAGTACCCAAGCATCTCTTGCGCGCCGCGATTCCAGGCGATGATCCGGTCGTCGCCGTCGACCGCCCAGATCGCGTCAGCCGAGTCAGCCACCAGCTCCGGCCAACCCGCCGAGTCACCGGACGACGGGATACAGTGGACCGCGATTGCCCCGTCCGAGGCCGGCGTGACCCGGACATCCCAGAACGCCGTTCCGATCCGAACGGAGGGCAGTGAAGCCGGCGCGATCTCGCCGGGCGCGGGACTTAGCAGCGCCGCCAGCCCCTCGTCCAACGCCGACCCGACAAGCTCGGAGAGACGCTGCCCTTCCACCTGCTCCGCCGCCAGCCCGAACGCCGTCTCGCTGGCCCGGTTGAGGTATAGAACGCACCCGTCCCGGTCGATGAAGAAGACCGGGTCGGGCAAGCCGTTCAGGATCGAGATTTCTGCTGCCAACCACACCTCCCGGGGTCACGCGGTCACCACGTCCTTCACCTGACCATAGAAGGTTCCGTGCCGCGTTTCGGCTGCCGAGAGCCGGGGAGGAGACCATTCTTCTAAGTTGTTGTGGTAATTGCATTAACGCCATTTGACTCAACTGGTGCTCACTATCCGCGCCAGCCGCCAAGCGGGTCCCGGCCGGCATTATGTGGCAAAATGCCACATTGATAGTCTGTCTCCTTTGTTAGTGGAAGGCAAGAGGACGGGCATATCTCCCAGCAAACTCATGGGACATTGGGTCCACCTGGCGGACGTGCCGCTGTCCCCAACTGTGGCACAGTGTCACGCGGCAGCGAGCGCCGGAAAGGGGCCGTGTGGAGCGGAAACCTTTGTCTTGCAACGGTGTTCGGCGGTTTGGACGGAGTTGGTACGAGATGTGCCCTAAAGTACGGCGTCCCTGGTTGTACGGCGTATGACACGGTGCCACGATGCCTGCGGCCAGCGGAAAAAATTGTGAGCCCGGGTAACTTGCCGGAAAAAAAAGATGGTTGGGGCTAATCGCACGAGGACTGGCAAGTTTATCCGGGCTTACTTTTGCCTTCAAAGGTTTGAGTTGCTGGGTGGATAAGCGAATGGGGAGGCCACGGCCTCCCCATTCGTATTGGCCCAGGCCGCTCGGCTCTATTCCTCGAAAATCTTCTTCCCGAACGACTTCACGGTAAGGACAGGGCATGTTGCCCTGCGTACGACCTGCTCGCTGACGCTACCGAGCAGCATGTGACTGAGGCCGGTCAGTCCGTGGCTGGCGAGCACGATGAGGTCGGCCTCACGCTCGGCAGCGAAGTCAGCTATGGCCGGAGCGGCGCGGCCGGAGCATACGTGCACCTCCGAGCGAGCGGCCTGCCCTGAAACGTCGGGCAGCAGGGCCCTGAGCCTTTCCAGCGACTGTTCGCGAAGCTCGTCGTTGATCGACCCTCCCGACGGCAAGACGGGGGGATAGAAATCCGGGTAGACGACCTCGTCGACCACGTGCAGGAGGTGGATTTCGGCTTCATAGAGCGAGGTGAGCTGGATCGCGTAGCTCAAGGCCAACCTGGCGTACTCGGAGAAGTCCACGGGAACCACGATACGGTCCACCTGCCCGGCCCGTGCATCGTCGGTGCGCTCGGGAACTGTCAGAACGGGGCAGGGCGCGAGGCGCACGACCTCCTCGGCAACGCTCCCCAGTAGCAGCCGCCGCAGCCCGCGCCGTCCGTGTGTGCCCATGACGATGAGGTCGACGTCGCTTTCGCTCGCGTAGTCGAGTATCGCGCCGGCGGCGGAAATACTGCGCACCTGGGCGCGCACTATCTCGAAGCCGCGGTCGCCGTGCTGGGCCGTGGCGCTCGCCAACTGGCTCTCGGCATGTTCCTCGAGCGCCTCGTAGAGATGCTCCATGCTGGGAAGGCGGTGAGCCGCGTTCCCGGGATCGACTTCGTGGAGCACGAGAGCGTGCAAGAGGTGCAGGTCGGCACCGAACGTTTCCGCCAGGTGGAGGGCATGGGAGAACGCGTGCTCGGCACACGTTGAGAAGTCGGTGGGGTAGAGAACTCCTTTGACCTTGAGCATCGGCTGCTCTCCTATCGCTATCCGGCCAGGAGCCGTCCAGGGCTGACGGCGGCAAAGACAAACCGGGCAACGGTACGCCACATGGTGTTCTGATTTAATGGCCGGGCCAGAAATATAGTAAGGCACCATAGAGTTTAGAGGCTACCCCGGGGAGATTCCGCCGGTACCGCGCCGGCTGAAACCGCCGACCGGCGGTGCTCGTATGGTTCAGCGATTAGCCTCCAACATGCGGGCAAATTGAGACCGTCCACTCTGGCCGGAAGCCTTCAGATGCAATCCAAGCAGACGTACCGTCTCGCGAGCGGCGCCATCGTCGTGGCGCTCGTCCTCGCCGCGGCGATGCCGGGTCACGCGCAGTTGAACCTGACCGTCGCGGGAAACGGGATCAGCTTCGGCAACTCCAGCCGGCTGAATGGTCTCCGCTTCAATTGGAGCGACTCCAACCTAGACCTCATCAACGGGGTCAACGTCACCTTTTGGCGACCGTACGGTGATCAACCCGGCGGGACGATCAACGGACTGTCTCTCGGCCTGGTGCCGGCCGCAGATCGTATGCACGGCGTGTCGTTGGGGCTGGGGGCGGTAATACCGGGGCGTTACTCGGCGGGATTGACGTTCGGACTGCTGGCCGTGGTTTCCGAGGGCTCCATGTACGGGATCAACCTGGGCGGCCTGGCGCTGGTGTCCGAGGGCCGAATGGAAGGGCTGAACATCGGCGGCCTGGCGCTGGTGTCAGAGGGTCGCATGTCGGGGCTCAACGTCGGCGGCCTGGCCGTCGTTTCACAGGCCGGCATGGAAGGGATCAACGCCGCCCTACTGGCAGGTGTGGCTGAAGGACCCATGCGGGGCATCAATTTCGGAGGTCTGGCCCTGGTGTCCCAGGCCGGGATATGGGGGCTCAACTTCGGCGGCCTGGCGACGGTGGCTGAAGGGCCGCTCTGGGGCGCGAACTTCGGCGGTCTGGCGCTCGTGTCGCAAGAGGGGATCCGCGGCTTGAGCGTGGGAGGGCTGGCCGCGGTGGCGGAGGGAGGCATCGAGGGAGCGACGCTAAGCCTGCTTGCCGTGGTATCGCAGGAGGGGATACGCGGCCTATCCGTCGGGGGGCTCGCGGTCGTGGGGGAAGACGGGATCGACGGCCTCACGGCCAGCATCGGTGCCGTAGAATCGAGCCGCGACATCCGCGGCCTGACGGTCGGCGGCTACAAGGTGGAGGGCCGCTCGGTACAGGGGGTATCCATCTCCGTCATCCGTAGCAAGCTGCGAGACCTGACCGGAGTTGCCGTCGCAGGCTACAACAACGTTCAGCGCTCGCAGACGGGCCTGACCATCGGTATCTACAACCGGGCACCACGCCTGAACGGCGTCCAGATCGGGCTCTTGAACTACGCGGGTAACAATCCGCCCGGTCTGCGCTGGCTGCCCATAATCAACGCGCACTTCGATTAGCTACACGGCGTTGACAGATAGCAACTCGCCGGGACAAGATCACAGGTAAATCGCGGTCTTGAATTGGGCTTTCGAGCGCGTCGGGTCACGCGTGCGTCGCCGTCTGACGACGGCCGAGATTCTCCTGTCTTGCTGAGACACACTCCTAAGGCGAAACGAGCGAAAATGATACGTAGTGTGCGCATCATCTGGCTTGCCGCCGCGGCGCTGGCCGTGACGGCCATGCTGGCCTGCGGGGATCGGGCAGGCAGCGGCGAGCGGGCAGGCAGTGGCGAGCCGGCCGGTGGCGATCTACCGGCCCTGCGTGAGCGCGGTACGATTCGCTTGCTGGCGCCGCGCCTCACCGCGGAAGGCGGGTTGCACGGGCACGGGGAGTTGCTCCGTCGCGAACGGGTGCTGGCCGACGCGTTCGTGCGGCTTCAGGGACTGCAAGCCGAGTGGGTATGGCTGGACCGCTACGAGGACCTGCTGCCGGCTCTTCTCGACGGGCGCGGTGACATGGTAGTGGCAGGTCTGACCGCCACGCCCGAGCGACGGCAGCGGGTAACGTTCAGCGCTCCGCTGGCCTTCGTGCAGGAGAAAGTGGTGACGCGGGCCGGCACGCCGGCCGTGGCGACGCTCGCTGACCTGGCTGGGCGCACGATCGCCGTGCGCCGGTCGTCTGCGTTTTGGGTGACGCTGGCGGAGGTGCGCGCCGAACAGCCGGAGCTAGAGGTCGTCGAGGCGCCGGAAGAGCTCGATACGGAGGAGATCCTCTATCGCGTGTCTACCGGGGAGTACGACGCGACGGTCGCGGACGATATCCGGATCAGAAGCGCGCAGACCTACCTGGACAATCTCAGCGACGGACTCGCGTTGAGCGAGGACCGCGCGATAGCCTGGGCCGTCCGGCCTGACAGTCCCGAGTTGTTATCCGCCATCGACGGTTTCGTGCGCGAGTTCAACCCCGAGAGCCGTCAGCCGGAACGCTACCTGGGCGACTTGCCTGAGATCAAGCAGCGGAAGATCCTGCGGGTTCTGACACGCAATTCGTCGTCCACTTACTTCGTCTGGCGCGGTCAGATCATGGGCTTCGAGCACGACCTGGCGCGCGAGTTTGCGAAGCAGCATGGGCTGCAGGTCGTGTTCGTGGTGGCTCCTACGCGAGCCGGACTGCTCACCTGGCTGCGGCAGGGGCGCGGGGACGTGGTCGCGGCCGGTCTTACGCACACTGCCGTACGGGAGAGGTTCGGCCAGAGCTTCTCACGGCCATACAACTACGTCTCGGAAGTCCTCGTCGCTCGTTCCGCCGATTCGACGCTGCGCGCGCCGAGCGATCTTGGGGGAAGAACGATCGCCGTGCGTCGTAGCAGCTCCTATTGGACGACCGTGGAGGAGCTGCAAGCTCGAGGCGTCGACGTGTCTCTGGTAGCGGCTCCCGAGGAACTCGAGACCGAGGACATCATCGACGCGGTCGCCCGCGGTGACTACGATCTGACGATCGCCGACAGTCACATTCTCAACATCGAGCTGACGTGGCGGGACGACGTGATCGGAGCGTTCGCTCTGCGCGACTCCGTGGCCCATGCCTGGGTCGTCCGTGACGGCGACGACGAGCTGAGGGCCGCCATCGACGAGTTCTTCAACAAGGAGTACCGCGGCCTATTCTACAATGTGACGCGCAAGAAGTACTTCGGTAGCCCGAGCCGAGTTCAACGATTTGCGACGGCGCGGAGCGCGCGGTCGGGCACGATCTCCCCCTACGATGAAATGTTCTGGCGCTACGCTGAACAGTATGACTTCGATTGGCGCCTCGTAGCCGCGCAGTCGTATGAGGAGAGCCAGTTTGATCCGAACGTGGTCTCGTTCGCCGGCGCGGTCGGACTGATGCAGGTGTTGCCGCGAACGGGGCGGCAGTTCGGGTTCGAGAACCTGACGGATCCTGACGAAGCCGTCCACGCAGGAGTGTTCTACATGAGACACCTCTACGATCGGCTGGACTACGTGCCCGAGGCCGAGGACCGTCTGTGGTTCGCGCTGGCTGCTTACAACGCTGGGCTCGGGCATGTGACGGATGCACGCCGGCTCGCAGCGGAGTTGGGCAAGGACCCGAATACGTGGACCGGCGGCCTGGAGGACGTGCTGCCGCTGTTGAGGAAGGCCGAGTACCACCGTCGCGCCGAACACGGCTACTGTCGCTGTCTCATGCCTGTGCACTATGTGCGCAAGATCAGGGACCGCTACGGGGCCTACTCCGAAGCCGTGCCGCGCGAGACGGTCTCCGAGGACTCGCCTTGACCGAAGCATCGGTTTACGCGCGGGTCAGACGGCACGATAATACGAGGCCATGATCACAATCGCGCCGATGGAACCCGAGCACTGGGAGGATGTCCGGCGGATCCATCGCGAAGGGATCGCCACCCGGGCCGCGACCTTCGAGACGGAACCGGAGGCGAGCTGGGAAGCCTGGTCGCAGGACCACCTGGAATATGCGCGGCTGGTGGCGGTTCGTGACGGTCGCGTGGTCGGATGGGCGGCTCTCTCTCCCGTGTCGGATCGATGCGTCTATGCCGGCGTGGCGGAGGTGAGCGTCTACGTCGGCGCCGAGGCAAGGGGCGGGGGGATCGGCTCGAAGCTGCTGGCGGCGCTGATCGAGGAGTCGGAAGAGAACGGCATCTGGACTTTGCAGGCCGGCGTCATTCCGGTGAACGAACATAGCATCGTGTTGCACGAGAGGCTGGGCTTCAGAGTAGTGGGCCGGCGCGAGCGTCTGGGGCAGCTGGACGGCAAATGGACGGACGTCATGCTGCTGGAGAGACGGAGCGACCGTGTCGGCCTCGATTAGTGGTCAGGTAAGGCGAGACTTGAATGTCCAATACTGAACATCGAATGTCGAATCTCCAAAAACAGTTCTTCATTATTGGCTAATCGATATTCGGTGTTCGTTATTCGAAATTTGCCAACCCGCCAGTATCGGTGTGATCGAGTATTAGGAAGGGTACTGTATTGGTCTTTATGAAGCGAGCTGATCTCATACGCGGCCTGCTGTTCGCTGCCGTTCTAGCGGTCGTGTCACACGTGGCGGCCCGGCGCGTCGGTCCGCTGCCAGCGCTCGGGCCGCTCCTGGACCCCGTGAGCGGCGTTTGGTCTGCGGCAAAGAACGTCAAGTTGCCGCGCCAGGAGGCGATCGCGTTACCGGGTCTCGCCGGTCCGGTACAGGTGCTGTTCGACGACCGCGCTGTTCCGCACATCTTCGCCACGACTTCCGAGGATGCGGCTAGGGTATTGGGCTACGTCGTGGCCAGAGACCGCCTCTTCCAGATGGAGATGCGGTGGCGCACTGCCGCCGGTCGGCTGTCGGAGTTGGCCGGCGAGGATCTGCTGGCGCTCGATCAGG
>JBDHHL010000134.1:0-10031 GCA_039589375.1 Gemmatimonadota bacterium
CCACAACCCGTGCTCCACCACCATCTGGACCATGTACAAGGAGACGGGGAGCGCGAAGTGGACGACGCTGGGTGCGCTCATGCCTCTGGCCATCGCCTTCGCCGTCTGCTTCCTCGTAGCGCAGCTCTTCGGCCAATTCGTCTAAGGGCGCTCGAGTTCGGCGCGCACCGCGAGGATCAATGCCCCCCGCTGCGGGTCCGGCTGAGCCGAGCCGAGCACCAATAGCTGGCCGATCCGCGCGTTCACTCCGGTCGTGAAGATGTTGCCGTACTTTTCCGCATAGAGAGCGACCTGGAGCTTCACGGTCCCGCCGTCGTCGGTCGTACGGACTTCGCCGATGGTGCCTTCGATCGTGTAACGCTCGCGGTCCGCGACCACTCCCTGCGAGACCTGGCTCCACTCGATGCCCGTCATCACAGTCTCACCGATCAGCCGATAGTTCTTGAACCGGAACACGTCCGCAGGTAGCGCGTCCGCGATTTCATCGAGTTGCGGATCCTCGGGTGCTAGGTCCCCGTTTGCCTCGACGAGCCTAAAGTGAAGCTTCACGCTCGGTTCGGGCTGGTCGAACTTTACCAGAACTTCCTCGATACGCGACAGCATCTCGGGCGTCTCGCGCACCGTGATCGT
Organism: Gemmatimonadota bacterium; assembly: GCA_039589375.1. Classification (GTDB taxonomy): domain Bacteria; phylum Gemmatimonadota; class Gemmatimonadetes; order Palauibacterales; family KS3-K002; genus JASFMO01. The sequence goes on from JBDHHL010000134.1 coordinate 631, forward strand.
CCGCGTATGCTCGCCCAGGCTGACCATCCCACCGCGGTCGGCGAATACATACGGATCGATGATCTGATTCGCAGCGCCGGGCTCAAGGTATTCCAACTGAAAGGTCTGAACCTCTAAGTCTCCGTACTCATCGCTGCTCGTGAACCCGCGCGCGATCACCCAGCCTCCCGCCAGCACGAGCGCGACCAACATTACCGTAATGACTTTCGATTGCATCTCACTAGCCTCCATTTAGTAGAACCAAATCACCTTCGCCGACTGATCGCTTGTCTCGAAGACCAATACGTTCTGGCCCGCCGCCGCCTCCACCAGCGGCTCCATCTGCGCCGGAGCCGGAACGATCTCGCCTTCCATCATCCGGGCCGCCGGCAGCGACTGGAGCACCATCACGGCGGCGACCGCCGCAGCCGCTGCCACCGGGCCCCAACGCGAAGCCTGCTGCCATTTGAGCGCTTTAGACCGGTGTGCTCGCGCAGCGCTCAGCGCCTTGCCTACATCGGTCCGAGGACGCAGCTCGCCCAACGCGCCCGCGAGCTGTTCCTGTCCGGCAAGAAGCCTTGCCGCGACCGCCTGACAACGGCCGCACCCCCGCACGTGAACCGCCAGCTCCGAGTCGTCCTGACCGGCCAGCTCTGCCGGATTCGCCTCCAGAAGACGTTCGAACGCGGCGTCGCAGTCAATGGCCATGGCCTTCCACCAGTTCCGGGTAGTTATCCAAGATCTTCTTGCGGATCGCCTTCCGCGCCCTGAACAGATGCGAGCGAACCGTGACGGGCTCCATCTTCAGCATCGCGCTCACTTCCACGGTGCTGAGTCCCTGTAGGTCGACGAGATCGAATACCTCACGCTGTCGATCCGACAGCTTCCCCATGAAAGTCTGCACGAGGTCACTCGTCCGCCTATCGTCCGCATAGTCCTCTTCTCGCCTCGGGTCATGCACAACCGCCGCCGATTCCTGTTTCACTCTGAGTGCCAACCGCTCCCATCGCGTCCGCTTGCGGTGAAGGTCAGCCGCGGCGCTGCGGGTCACCTGGTACAGCCAGGTGCTGAACCGCGACCGTCCGTCGAAGCTCGCCAGGTGCCGGTGCAGCCTCACCAGAGTCTCCTGCGTGACGTCCTCCGCATCATCCCTGTCGCCCGTCCGCGCCAAGGCCCACCGGTAGATCTGCTCGTAGTAGCGCCGTACCAGGTCATCGAACGCCTTCTCATCCCCGGCCAGGGCGCCCCTGATGAGGGCGGGAACGTTGTCATCTATCCTCGTCGGTTCGCTCAACAAGAACTCCCGGTAACCCCTACCTCGATCTTGTGACGCCACCAACGGCGCCGGCGTTTACGCCGGGGAATACCGACTCCAAGCTGCGGCGCGGCTCGCCAGTTGGCCAGTCGGATCGGGGCCGCGATGTGCCTCTTTCGATCCCTAACGCGTCTGTAGAGTTTGAGGAGGCGTGCATCGGCCTCGACTACCCACAAATAGCAGGTGGAAGATGAGGGTACGGATGATTGACCGAGTTCTATGCGAAGCGAGGCGTCTCATGCCGCTGTCAGCCCTGCTGTTGGCAGCCGTTCTCGCTTGCGATACCGGCGGCGACCGAACCTCTGGTTTCGAGGCTCGCGACAGCGCCGGAGTCCGTATCACCGTTAGCAGCGACTACCAGTGGCCGGAAGGAGAGGGTTGGCGCCTTTCCGACCAGCCACACCTCGACATCGGTACCCTCGAAGGGGAAGACCACTACCAGTTCTTCCGAATCATAAACGCAGTCACGCTAGGCGACGGACGTATCGTCGTAGCGAACAGCGGTACCAACGAGCTCCGATTCTTCGACTCGCAGGGTGCGTTCCTCTTCTCCAGCGGGCGAAAGGGTGGCGGTCCGGGCGAGTTCGAGGCGTTGTGGACCATCTCGGCGTTGGCCAGCGACTCCGTCATGGCCTTCGACCGACGCCTACGTCGGATGTCCGTGTTCGCTCCCGACGGCACTTTTGCCCGATCTTTCATGTTCACCTCGCTGGCCGGCGGCGCCTCGCTGCCAATGCCGCTCGGTCTCACGGCAGACGGCAACCTGGTCGTCAGCGAGCGCGCTTTCGGCACGGGAGAAACCCGTACAGGGTTCACCCGCGATTCGACTTACTATCTGCTCGTGGACAAGAACGGCGCCCTTATCGACACACTGGGGTTCTTCCCGGACAGCGAGTGGTACATCAAAACGGAAGGTGAGGCGATTTACAGTTCCACGCCGCCGTTTGCCCGGTCTTCGGAATCGGCCGTTCACGGCACTGGATTCTACTTCGGTAGCAGCGAGTCCTACGAGATATCCTACTACTCGGCAACGGGGATCTTTGAACGGCTGATACGCAGAGAACGGCCCAACCTCGACGTGACGGCCGAGGATCTCGAGCGTTACAGGCAAGGTATTCTGGAGCGGACCCGCGATCCCAGCCGTCGCCAATTCTGGCAGAGCATGTTCGCCGAGATGCCGGTTCCCGAGACCATGCCCGCCTATGGCAGCATGCTCGTGGATGCAGAGGGAAACCTGTGGGTCGGCGAATATCGGCGGCCGGGCGACGACCAGCCGCGCTGGACCGTCTTCGACCCGGACGGCGTGATGCTCGGCGTGGTCGAAACGCCCGAACGTTTCAGGGTCTACGAGATTGGCAGCGATTACGTGCTAGGGCGCGGGGCGGATGAACTCGATGTCCAGCATATCCAGATCTACGGTCTGCTCAAGAACTGAGCAAAGTCCCGTGTTCTGGTTCTCAGCGTTGGAGCGTCGCGCGGCCGCTCGCACTTGGCCACCGTACAGGGGAGCTGTGTGAAGATGATCAATGGCAAGAACCGCCGTACCGCCAACGTTCTATTCCGAACCTCACTCCTGCCGGCCATGCTGGCGTTGGCAGTCGCAGCCTGCGACACGGGTTCTGGGTCCTCGGCCGGCCCAGCGGTTAGAGACAGCGCTGGCGTCCAGATCGTCGAGAACACCGACTATGCGTGGCCCGAGGGCCAAGGCTGGCGACTCTCCGAACAGCCGCTTCTCGACATCGGCGCCCTCGAAGGCGACCCGGCGTACCAGCTCTTCCGGGTCGGGAGCGCCGTCAGGCTGAGCGACGGCCGCATCGTCGTCGCCAACAGCGGAACACACGAGCTCCGCTTCTACGATCCGAGCGGCGCTCACCTGCTCTCCGTCGGGCGGGAAGGCGGCGGTCCTGGAGAATTCGGCGAGCTCATGTGGGTGCGAGCGCTGCCCGGCGACACGCTGCTCACCTACGACTGGCGCAACCGGCGTCTCTCCTTCTTCGATGCCGGCGGAGATTTCGTACGCTCGTTTCAGCTCCAGTTTCTCGGCGACATGGGCGGCTTTCCCACCATCATCGCGCCGTTCGGCGACGGCTCGTTGCTCGTTGGCGTGCAACCATTCCTGATCGGCGACGAGATCAGGGACGGGCTCCGCCGCGACACCACCGTCTACCTTCACTGCGACCGCGAAGGCGCGGTTCTCGATACCCTCGGTCGCTTCCCCGGCGGCGAGGTCCACTTGAGGACGGCGGAGAGTGGTGGGCAGACCTCGGTGATGGCGTCCGCGAGGGCGTTCGGACGCTTCCCGCAGCATGCGGTCTACGAGAACGGATTCTACTTCAGCACCAGCGATACCTACGAGATCGGCTACCACTCATCCGCCGGCGAACTCGTCCGCATCGTCCGCCGGGACCAGCCGAACCTAGAGGTCACCGCCGAAGACATCGAGCGTTACAAAGCCGAGCAGCTCGAAGACGCTGGAGCAGGCGGACCGCCGCGCGACTTCCTCGAGCAGTCGCTGGCCCACATGCCCTTCCCGCAGCAATTCCCGGCACACGGGAACCTTGCCATTGACGCGGAAGGGAATCTCTGGGTCGCCGAGTACCGTCGCCCCGGCGACGAGCAGCCTCGCTGGACCGTGTTCGACTCGAGTGGGCGCATGCTCGGTGTGATCGAGACGCCGGAGCGTTTCACGATCCAACAAATCGGCCGGGACTTCGTGTTGGGAAGCTGGACCGACGAGCTGGATATCGAGCACGTTCGACTCTACGAGCTGATCAAAGGATGACGCGGCCAGCACCGACCAACCATGCACGACCGGAGCACGTCTCAGTAGTTGAGCGGCTCCGTTAGCGCATGCCCCAGCGCCAAGGTACGATCGGTAATGGACACCAGCACAGGAAGGAATTGAGAATGAAGAACCATTGCTGGTTACCACGGTGGCTGCTCCTGTTTCCTCTGCTCGCCACGCCCATCGCCATAGCTGAGGCGCCGGCCCAGGAGCGGGAATCGGTCCTCGACAGGAAAGTCCGTCTGGAGGCTGAACTGCTAACGAGCATTCCGGCGACACCTCGCTGGGAGGAGCGCCTCGACCTGACCGTGCGGCGCATCAATGTCGGCGACGCCGAACTCTACGTAGAGGAGGAGGGCTCGGGTACGCCACTCGTGCTGATCAACGGCGGCCCCGGAGGTACACACCACTACTTCCACCCATGGTTCGGCCGCGCCACCGACTTCGCCCGCGTCATCTACTACGACCAGCGCGGCGCCGGCCTATCCGACTACGAGCCAGGCCCGGACGGCTATTCCGTCGAACAGGCGGTAAGCGATCTCGATGCGCTACGGGTGGCTCTCGGCATCGACAAATGGGTGCTCCTCGGCTTCTCTTATGGCGGCTTCCTCGCCCAGTACTACACCGCAACCTATCCCCAGAACGTTGCCGGCCTGGTCCTCGCGGGCGCCAGCCCAGGCATGTGGGCAGATCTCGGCAGCTCGCGGCAGTACGACTACATCTCCGAGGCCGAGATCGACAAGATGCGGGAAATCCGATCACGACTGCGAGAGCTTCGCGAACAAGAAGGATGGTCGCCCGAGACGTACCTGCAGTTGCTCGTCTACAACAACCACATCAATGGAGACTGGAAGCGTCAGAACTTCTATAAGCCAACCCTCGAGGAACTCGCGCACGGCGCTCTGTACGAATGGGTGCACGATACAAACTTCAACTCGATCATGAGCCAAAGCCAACAGAAGGTGGACCTGACTGGAGCTTTCGACCGGAACCCTATCCCCACACTGCTGCTCGAAGGGAAATGGGACCTGACCTGGGGCGATCCGAAGCCGATGATCCTATCGCGGAATCATCCCAACGCTCGCATGATCGTGATCGAAGGCGCCGGGCACTCTATCTACGATGAGAATCCCGACGCTTTCTTCTCCGCGCTCGAGGACTTCGTCCTGAACCTGCCTGCGGTAGCCGGCTCGGACATCGAGGCCTACCAGCAGCACGTGGCCATCTGGAGCGCCAACTGGCAGGGCTCGCCCATGTACGCCCTCAGGGCTGCCGGCTGGGGCAAGAGCGGCAGTCAGCAGATCGCCAGCGCCTACACCTCGGACTGGCTGCAGGAGATCTCGGCAACGAGCGGATTGATGCGTGTCGGCTTCGCCTTCTACGACACCGAGAATTACATAGAGGCGCTCGAGATATTCGCCAGGCTGCAGGAAGTCGCCGAGGAAGAGGGAGCCCAAAGTCGTCTCGCCGTGGCGCTCATCTGGCAGGGCCACATGCTCGACCTGCTGGGGCGACGCGAAGAGGCTATCGCCAACTACCAGCGCGTGGTTGATATGGACTCCAGCGACGGGGTACGCCACGACCAGTACGGGCTGGCCTACGAATACAGCCCCTACGCGGCCGAGCGCCTGCGGTCGCCGTTCCAACGCGTGGAGAACAAGCAGCCGTAGGACCTGAACTCGCTGAGCGACGCTGCGCCCGGTTCCTGCATCCATTTGTGACGAGCAGCCACGAGCGTCGACGCGACAACCCCAGCCGCCTCCATGAGGGAAACCGATGGGCTATATACGTGCAGCGTCTGCGATCCGCAGCTTCCGCTACTTCTCACCACTTGTTGCGCTTTCGTTCGTTGCCATTGGGTGCCGGTCCGAGGGTGAGCATTCCGGTGCTGTCGTTCGCGACAGCGCCGGAGTCCAGATCGTTGAGAACAGAGACTACGGTTGGCCCCCCGGTCAGGGCTGGCGCCTCGCGAGCCAACCCGCTCTCGACATCGGCGTAGTCGATGGAGACCCGGCTTACCAACTCTTCCACGTCGTCGGCGCCCACCGGCTGAGCGACGGGCGAATAGTGATCGCGAACTCCGGAACCGGCGAGCTCCGCTTCTACGACAGCTCGGGCGAGTTCATCTCCAAAGCGGGTAGCAAAGGCGGCGGGCCAGGCGAGTTTCAAGGCCTCAGGTGGTTGGGAAGGCTGCGTGCCGACTCGCTGATGACCTTCGACTGGCGGAACCGCCGCGTCTCGATCTTCGACCCGGCCGGCAACTTCGCCCGGTCGATCACCTTGGATGCCATCGCACCCGCTCCGCCATCTCACACCCACGTCGACCAATTCCAGGACGGTTCAATCCTGATCGGCGCGCAGCGCCTGTTCGCGTCTGCAGTGGTCCGGAGCGGCGTGTACGACGACACCGTCTTCCATCTGCGCTTCGACCCAGACCCCGCCACATATGATACGATAGGCCGCCACCCCGGCGCGGAGTCGTACATCCTCGTTCACGATGAAGGGCTGGAACTCCTGCCGATCCCGTTCGGCCACTCTCCCCAAACCGCTGCCCACGGGAGCGGCTTCTTTTTCGGGCGCGGCGATTCCTACGCGGTCGGTTACTACTCCGGCAACGGCAGGCTCACTCGGTCGATCCGCAAGTTGCAGCCGAATCAGGTCGTCACCGCGGACGACAGAGATCGATACATCGAGCGTAGTCTCGAGGGTATCGATGATGAGGACGAACGTCGCGTGATCGAGAATCTCCTGGCAGACGTCCCCTTCCCCGAGACGATGCCGGCGTACGCAAGCCTCCGCGTCGACTCCGAAGGCTACTTATGGGTCGAGGAGTACCGAGGGCCGGGCGACGACCAGCCGCGTTGGACCGTCTTCGATCCGGGGGGGCGAATGCTCGGTCTGGTCGAGACACCCCGGCGCTTCACGATCCACCAGATCGGCCGCGATTTCGTGCTGGGAAGTTGGAGGGACGAGATCGACGTCGAGCACGTTCAGCTGTACGAGTTGATCAAGCCTTGATAGGAAAGGCGCGGGCTTTGAATTGCCAATAATGATCATCGAATGTCGAATTTCCAAGAACAGTTCTTCGTTATTGGCTAGTCGATATTCTGCCTTCGATATTCGAAGCGGCCTTCCCACCACTATCGCTGCGGTCGAGTACTAGTTGGCAACGAAGACCGAATAGACACCTCTCAGGTCGCCGGCCTTGAAGCCGTACGCCCTGTCGTCCTTATACCCGTCCTTCACGAACTGGGGCCGACTGCTCTTCGAACCGTGACAGGCCAGACAAGCCTGCTCGACGACGATCCGCCGGAAGTAGCGCACCCCCGGCTTTCCCTCCATCTCGGTCTTGATCCACATGCCCATCAGGCCTTCATCATCCTCCATCATCTTAAAGACCCGTCGAGCCTCGTGGTCCAAATCGTTCGTCGGGTTGCGGTACTTCTCGGCAAGCTGTGCGATTTTCCACCCGTGCTCCATAGCCAGCCGCTGCGCCTGGCCGCCCACCGGCTTGCAGACCTGCGCGAATGTGCTCTGGTCCGGCTCTCCCGTGAACGATGCCGCCAGGCTAGAACGCAGCGAGTTCAATCCCTCGATCTCCCGAACGGCTTCACCGATCCCATGCCCGTATGCACCCTGATAGCTTCCCTCGGCCGAGAGCGCCAAGGCGAACGCGACCGCCAAAACCGTAGCGGCGACGGCAAATACACCCTTCATGCTTCCAACCTCCTGCAGAAGCCGGGATACAGACCGGGCTCTCGTCTACTGTTCCTGCTCGCTCTCTTCTTCCGCGCGGGGTACGACCAGCGTTGCACGATGCCCGTGGCGCAGCACGTACGTCGAGATACTCCCCAGCAATAAGCGGTTGAAGAAGCCGAATCCGTGCGCTCCCATCACGATGAGATCGCCGTCCCAGTCCTCCGCCGCATGGAGTATCTCATGACCTGCGTGCCCCTCCCGGATCTCCTGGCTCACCATCAGTTCCGACGGGAGCGGCAATCCGGCGAGAGTCTCCTTCAGCTGGCTGCTAGCGTGATGCCGCGTCTCCTTCTCGTCAAACAGCGCCGCCTCTAGCAGCATCGGAGTCAGTCGATCCTGCACGTACAGCGCCCGCAGCTCCGACCCGCAGGCCAGCGCGGTTGCCACGGCGGCCCCGAGAACACGTCGCGATTGGGCCGACAGATCAACCGCCACCAGTACGCGACGGAACGGGTCCTGCCGTTGCTCCGTGGATACGAGAACCGGTAGGTGGGCCAGCCGAATGACGCGCTCCGCCGTTGAGCCCACGAGGAAGCGAGCCACCGCCGGCCTAGGGTGCGCGCCCACCACGATAAGATCGGAATCCAGTTCTTTCGCAACCTCGGTGATCGTTGGCGCCGCAAGGCCGCTCCGCAGATGAAGTGGCGCGTCGGAAGCTCCCGCCTCCTCCATCTGTGCCTCGACCTTCGCCCTCAACTCATCCGCGAACGTGTCCTCGTACGATGCGACATCGATTCCCAAGGGCGACAGCACCGATTCGGCGACCGTCACCACATCGAGGCTGGCTCCCGAACGACGCGCGCAGGATGCGCCGGTCACAACGGCATTCAATCCGTGCTCGCTTCCATCCGTAGCCGCAAGTACGCACTTCACGTCGTACATGGTCACCTCCCCCGTTCCTCGCGCTGGTCTTCCGTCTCAGCTCGTGGAACGACGAGCATCGCTCGATGTCCGTGCCTTAGCACGTACAGCGATGTACTTCCCAGCATCAGCCGATCGAAGAAGCCGAACCCGTGTGTTCCCAGAACGAGCAGATCGGCGTCCCACTCTTGCGCTTCCCGCAGGATCTCGCGACCCGCGTGCCCCTCGCGGATCCGCCTGATGATGCGCTCTTCCGACAGCAGACCCGCCGCATCCAGAAGACGTTCGATCTCCGCTTCAGCCTTGCTAACCCGCTCTTCCTCCCGAAAGCGTGCCACCCGTGCCATTACCTTGGGCAACGGCTCTAACACGAACAGTGCCCGCACCTCCGCTCCGTCGACCTTGGCCACGGTCCAGGCGCTCTCCAGCACCGGTCCCGTCTCGTCGGAGAGATCGACGGCGGCGATGATGCGGCGGTAAGGCTCGCGCCTCGCGTTGGCGGCCACGAGGACCGGCCGATCGGCAAGGTACAAGACGCGTCTTCCCGTCGTCCCCACCAGGCTGCGCGCCAGAGCGGGGTGCGGGTCAGCGCCGACCACGACGAGATCCGCGCCCGACTCGAGGGCGATCTTGTTGATCAGCTTCGGCGCCAGACCCGCCCTCACGTGAACGGGCGCTTCGGCCGAGCCGGCCACCTTCGCC
>JBDHHL010000135.1:0-11607 GCA_039589375.1 Gemmatimonadota bacterium
CTGCGGCGTCCTCCCGGTTATGGGGTGCCGTATACTGAGACGGCATCGAGACTGCGGTGACCGCCTCAGCTCCCAGCGCATCGACGGCCACGATGAGAGCGAGTGCTGAGTCGACCCCGCCGGAGAGCCCGAGCACCGCGTGCTCGAAGCCGTTCTTGCGAAAGTAATCTGACGTTCCCAGCAGTAGCGCCTGGTAGATTTCGGCTTCCGGACCCAGCGGCTCATGCACCTCCTGCGGCTCCAGCTCTACCTTCTCGCGCCGTGGCCGCCGCACGGACCTCACGACGACACCGTCCCGGGGACCCGGGTGCTTCTGGCGCCAGCGCGGATCGTGGAGCCGTCGACGCGAGACGCCCCGCAGATCGAGGTCGACGATCAGGTAGTCTTCCTGGAACTGGCGGCCGCGGGCGAGCACTTCGCCGCGCGGGTCGATGATCAGGCTATACCCGTCGAACACGAGCTCATCCTGCCCACCGACGGTGTTGCAGAATGCCAGGTAGCAGCCGTAGTCCTCGCAACGCGTTGCCAGCATACGCTCACGCTGCTGGCCCTTGCCGCGGCTGTACGGCGAGGCGGACATGTTCACAAGCACATCCGCTTTGCCCTCAATCACGGCATGCTGCGCCGGCCCGCCCGGATACCATAGGTCCTCGCAGATGGTCACTCCGACTTTCACACCATCCATATCTAGCACAAGCACATCCTCGCCGCGGGCGAAGTAGCGCTGCTCATCGAACGGACCGTAGTTGGGCAGGTACCGCTTGCGGTACTTAGCCGCAACCTCGCCGCCGGTGATCACCGCCGCCGTGTTGAACAGGTCATCACACAGCTCTGGAAACCCGACGATCGCCACGATATCGTGGACATCCACAGCGAGCTCCGTGAGCGCCGCGCCGGCCACTTCGGCAAAGTGTGGTTTTAGAAGGAGGTCTTCCGGCGGGTAGCCTGTTATCGTCAACTCTGGGAAGAGAGCGAGGTCGGCCCCCGCATGCTTCGCCAAAGTCAGGCTTTCCCTGATCTTCTCGACGTTCCCTTCGATATCACCAACGATGAGATTCCGCTGGCACAAAGCCACACGAATCACACGGTCTTCACCAGGCTGTGTATTAACCATCATGCTCTCCGGTTCATCTTGAACCTGTAGCGCACGCCACTGATTGACAAGTTGGCGAAAGGCGCCGTCCAGACGGTCACCGGGCTGCCCACTAGCGCATTCGCCCTACATGGATGCATTCTATATAGGCTTGCCCCCCGCCGCATGGTGCCGACCCGATACCAACAGAGCCGGAGGCAGAGGCGATGGCCGAGCAGAAGCCACAGGATGCAGGTACAAACTGGGTGGTCGTGATATCCGGGCTCATCTTGCTGGCCCTTGCCGTCGTCGTGATCGGCGACGACAAGATATTCCTGCGCGTGATCGCAGCCGCGGCCATTATGTTTGTCACGTTCTACTGGTCACGCTCACGACAGGAACCCGTAGTAGAAAACCCCCTTTTCGATCAACTCCACTCGCAACAGCATGGGCTCGACCGGCGCAAGTACGGACGGTTGCGTTCATCTACCGACCACCTGCTGGACTTCATCCGGGAGATGAACCGGATCGCGATTGAGGGCCGCGAGGGGAAGCTCTCTCCGCGCCACGCTCAGGCCGAGATCGACCGAATCGCAGCCAAGCTGCGCGACAGCGTGGACGAGATTCGCAAAGCCGCGGGCGTTCCGGCACCGAGCGAAAAGCTAGGCCAGCGCACCCACAGGTCGTGCTCCCCAAAGCACGTACACACCCCGACGCCGACAGTGTCTCGCCTGACTCGCCAGGCACACCTGACTCAGATCCGCCTCGCGAATTCTACGACGAGGCGAACCGGACTTTGGACGAGCTAGCGGCCAAGAAGGAAGCGGAATCTCAGAGCGCGAAAGAACAAGGCGAGCCGAAACCTCCGACGCCTCCTAGGAGAGAAGACGGGGACCCGGGGAAACGGCAGCCGTAGCCTTCTGCACGTAAGTCCTTCGAGCTGCGACCGGTCGACCCAAGCTGCCCGGGCCGGCGAATACCCAGTGTATGCTGGATCGAGTTTCCTCGAAGGCTCACCTCAGGCCAGCCGGCACCGCGCCTACCGCTGATTCAGCGCCTATCTGCCGAGGCGGAGAGATAACGAGACACGAGGTCGAACAGCTCTTCTACGTCATGCCGGAGTGCCTCAGCGTCGGGTCCGGTCAGGCGTTGAAGGCGTTCGTCCACTCGAGTCCGCAGGGAGAGCGCGTGCCTCAGCGCCTCGTCGGGGTCGAATTCCTCCTCTTCAACACGTTCGGCTTCTCCTCCGAGTATCGCCAGGTGGAGTGCCGCCTCAGCATCGTTGACAGCGCGTTCCCGCTCCGCTCCTTGGTCCAATGAGATGTAGTCCTGCAGGGGGTCAAGGACGTCGCCCAACCGCTCCGCCATCTCCCTCAGCCGAGCCGGAGGACGGACAAGCTGGGCCCGCAGCGCCGCCGCCGCACGCCGGGTAACCCGTCCCATATGTGCGTGGTCGAAAGCGGCCGCCCGCTCGCGTAGATGGCGCAACGTGTGGGACAGAGACTCGCCGGCGAGTCGCATCTGCTCTGCGTTGGACTCGAGCATCGTCTTACGCAGCGTCTCGCTCCGTTCCAGCCGCTGCGAAGCTTCGTTGATGAAGTATCGCTCCGGGCCCCCCTGAGTCTCGGCCACCGGGCACTCCACGATGTGCGGCCCACGGGGGAAGAACAGCTCGCTGACCCACACAACCTGGCGAGCCCTGCGAGCCTTCTCGATGACCTGATCCTTGAGTCGATCGACCTCCACCGCATGGCCACCCACGATGGTCGCGGATGGGGCGAAAAGGCCCTCCGAACGCATTTCCTCCAGCAGTTCACGTGCCCGGGAGAACACATTCAAATAACCCGGGCCAACCGTAGCATTGAGGTCAGCGATTTGGAGAATGATTTCCTCGACAGCGCCGAGCGCCTTGTCTTGCGGAGAGAGCGCCTCGATACGACCGAGTTCCCGAAGCTGACGAATTCCCCGCAACAGTGCCTTCAGAGGCTCTCGGTCTCGAGGGTCGCTCTCGAGACGCTCCACGGCTTCGCCAAGATCGTTGATGAGGGCAGTCAGCACAGCTTCGGCCTCATCCTCAACGACGGGCTTTTTAGTAGCCGGCGTGACTGGCTCGGCGGCCGGACCCACGAGCCGGTCGGCAGCGCTCCGGAGCCTTGCCTCGGCCGTCGGATCCCGACGAGGCAACGTCGTCAGAACCTCTTCCAGCGTCTGCAGTACGGCCTCCATCGAACTGTTCAGCCCCTCCGACCACTGGCGCTTCCCGGCGATCAACTGGACCGAGGTCTTCTGCAGGGCCGCTGAGACGTACATCACGGGCTCGTGACTAGCCAACGCCGCGCTATGATGCAGCCGGCGAGCGGCTCGTCTGATGACGTCGGGGTAGGGACCGCCTTCCGCTTCCAATCCGGATCGAAGCGTATCCAAGTATTTGCGTGCGTCAGCGGCAAAGATGTCGGACAAGCTGGGGCTCATGATCGCCTGCACATGGATTGGTTGATGGCTCGCGTCAGAAGCATCTCACTTCGACGCTCCGCGGGGCCGAAGACCGCGGCGGGACCTCAACCAGCCGGAGACCCTTCTTCCTCTGGCCCGGACTCCTCTTCCAGTTCGGAGGACAATTGCCCGGCCGTACCGCGGATCTCCTCGATGATTGTCTTGAGCCGCGCCTCGATGACATCCATCTCCTGCGCGGCCGTATCGCGACTTCGGAAGCCACGCTCGACGTCCACGGCCATCCAGTTCAGCCGACGGATCTCATCCAGCAACTGCTGCACCTGTCCGCGCAGACGGACAAATCGCCGCTTGTAGACCGGCTCGGCCGGTGAGCCGGTAATGAGGTCTAGCACACCGATACGAGCGGAGGACCACACAATGACCGCGAGCAATAGCAGACCTAGAAGAAGGCGCCCCCAGGGGTCGTCCACAAAGACGAGAACGAGAGCGTCCGCGATAAGAGCGGCCAGAAGAGCCATGAGTTCGAGGCTTGGTCGAGTTGGCATTAGAGCCTCCGCCTAGGCCGTAACCGACCCTGGTTCGTATCCGTCCGGACCGCCTTGCACCGTCGACTGGATCCCCCGCGGCGTTCAACGCTGTAAGCTAGACACGAGAGCCAGCTGGCGCCAGAATCATAGACATGACCCCGCAAGACATTGCCTTCCAGATACTCGAGGAACTGGAAGACGCGTTCATCGATTTCGACGGCGCCGAGGGCCTACATGTCCGGGGTGTAAGCCCTCCCGACGACCTGGCCGCCGACACCTTCTTCGTAGTGACCGTCTCCGGCAAAGAGCGCGAACCTACCGAAATCGAGTTGCCAACCCCACTCGCCATCGCCTATCTGGCAGACGAAGAGGCAGCGGTGGACGAGTGGCGCCTCTGGGTGCGGGCGGTCGCACAGCGCCACACGCCCTGATCCTTCCGCTCATTCCCGATCCAGGACCCGCTCCACCTCAGCGGAGACGGCCTCGGTCAGTTTCGTCACTTCGTCGAGCAGGCTCGTGACCTGCCGGCGCGTCTCCTGGCCAAACAGCTCGTCGGAGATATGCCTCAGGTTGATGCGAACGTTGTAAGCGGCAGCCCATGCGCCAGCTTTGGCCATGTGGGCACCTGTCCCTACGTCGCTGACCATTTCGGGGTCGGCCAGCCCCGCCATCTCGCGGCACAACTCGGCCGCATCTCGACACAACCCTACTGTTCTTAGGGGAACAAGTGTGGCGGCCTTGTAGCCTTCTTGCATGGCCCGCGCCCTTTCCGCCAGCTCGGCTTCGGTGTCCTTGGGCATACGCATGGCCTCGATCACCAAGTCGAAGGCCCGCGTGTCCTCGTCGAGCGCCAGGACCAGATCGTCCTTGACCCGCTGAGCCCGTTCGGCAATCGAGCACAACTGGCCATAGTGAGCATCGAACTCCCCCTTCCCGACCGAGAGATTCGCAACCATTCCTGCCAGCGCACCGCTCAGCGCTCCCGCGAGAGCCGCCACCGAACCGCCACCGGGGGCCGGCGTATCGCGCGAGACCTCGTCGACGAAATCGTACGTCGGCAGAAGTGACAAGGGTCCTTCCACTCGGGGCACGCCGAGCACCTTCTCCTCCACCTCGAACGGCGCGACATCGCGAAGACCCATAGACTGGACGGCCGTCTCCATAAGATCGGAGACGGGGAGCCCCGTCGACTTCTTCATTCGCCTCAAGTAGTACTCGGCCGACTGTCGCATGGCCTCGAACGGAACCACGCCGACGATCTCGGATCCGGTGACGACGATCCCGCGCTTGCGCGCTTCTTCCCTCGCCGCTTCGAGCACTTCGTGCGGCGGACTCACTCGGTAGTTCGTGAGGTTGATGCTGATCTGAGCACGCTTGTAGTCCTCGATCACCCAGCCTATGGCTTTGACGTCCGTGAACATTCCGTCGGTGAACACGGGACCCGTCGGTTTCAGCCGGTCTATAGCCAGATCGTCGTAACGCTTCCGCAGGTCGCCGCCGTGAAGCTCTCGGTAGTGGTCCTCCAGTTCCTCGAACGAACTAGCCACGAAGTCGCACGGCCCACATGGATACTTGCCGTCTTCGGCGAACTTCACGACGTCGCCCTTGTAGTAGAAGGGCTTCGTATTGCCCACACGCTTCCAGCGACCTCGTTCACGCAAGACGTAAGCGATCTCGTTGGCGTAGCGGCGATCAGTAGTGTTCAGATCGATGTTGTAGGCGATCAAGAACTCGCGTGCTCCCACCGCAGTGGCACCTGCGCCGGGATTGAACTCAGGCGGCCCAAAATCCGGTGCCCAACCGGGATCCACCAACTTCTCGGGCAAGCCCTCGTATTCGCCGGCGCGTACCTTCGCAAGGTTACGCCGCTCGGGACGGCTGGCCGCATATTCGTAGAGATAGACTGGTATGCCCAGCTCATCTCCGATCCGCTGACCTACACCCCGAGCGATCTGGACGCAGTCATCCATACTCACTCCGGAAACAGGCACGAATGGACAGACATCGGTGGCCCCGAAGCGCGGGTGAGCCCCGTGATGTTCACGCATGTCGATGACCTCCGACGCGCGTTTCACCGCCCGGAAGGCAGCCTCTGCCACGCTTTGCGGCTCTCCGACAAACGTGACTACCGTACGATTCGTGTCTCTGCCGGGATCCACGTCCAGTAGTCGAACACCTGAAACCGCCTCGATTGCATCGGTGATCTCCTTGATGACCGAGTCACTTCTGCCCTCGGAGAAATTGGGGACGC
This sequence comes from Gemmatimonadota bacterium, assembly GCA_039589375.1. Lineage (GTDB taxonomy): Bacteria > Gemmatimonadota > Gemmatimonadetes > Palauibacterales > KS3-K002 > JASFMO01. The sequence continues at coordinate 6,305 of JBDHHL010000135.1, forward strand.
ACTCTACGATTCGCTCCATGCTGCTCTCCTGCATGTCTTTAGTCAGATGTTGGGTGGGGCTGGAGCCGCTGAGTCTGATACTCAGGGCGCTCCGATCAGCCGCCCGACTTCACGCAGAACAGTTGAGGTACCGAACGGCTTGCGCAAGAAGTGAGCGCGAAGGGACTCGATGTCTCGGAGAAGGTCGGAGCCGGCGTGTCCGGTGACCACGATGGCCGGGATGTCGCTCAACTCGGGGTCCTCACGCAACTCGTGGAGCACCACGAGTCCGTCTTTCCCCGGTATTTGTAGATCTGTGAGCACCAGGTCAGGTGCCCGAGCACGGGCGATCTCCAGCGCCGCTTCACCGCTCGCCGCCTCGAGGCATGCGTAGCCCGCTCGCCGCAATCCCCTGGCGAGGCTGGCACGGACCGCGGGGTCGTCCTCGATCAACAGCACTACGCGGCGGCGCGGGCCCGCCACAAGTCGTTTCGTTTCGGCGATCAGACCGTCGGCGTCACCCACGACCCATCCGTCGGCGCCATAGGCAATAGCTTGCTGGGCATCGCCTCCTGGGCCAACAAGGAGCGCTGGAATATCCGCCGTTTCCGGCGAGGCGCGCAGCCGCTGAAGAAATTCGAGCCCGTGCATGTCCTCGAGCGACACGCTGACGGCGATGACCCCGACGTCACCCTCGGCAGCCTTCTCGAGCGCCACATCTCCTCGGGCCGCAGCGAAGACCTCCCACCCCTCGTTGCGGAAGCCCGCCTCGGACAGTCGCTGCAGGTCCGGATCGCTTTCAACCAGTAGAACGGACATCGGCCAGATCTCTTGGCCGGAGGCCGCATCCTCAGCGGGCAGCTTCTCGTGGGCGAGTCTTAGTCGAACGAAGAACCTGGCACCCTGGCCCTCATCGCTCTCGGCCCACAGGTGCCCGCCCATCTGGTCCACGATGGTCCGACTAATGGAGAGACCTAGGCCAGCGCCGCCGAACTTGCGTGTGGGAGTCTGCTCGAGTTGGCGGAACTTGTCGAAGATCCGCTCCAGCTGATCCGCCGGAATTCCGGGACCTTGATCGGAGATCTCCAGCACGGCTTGATCGGCCTGGATCCACCAGCGTAGCTCGACTCGCCCACCCTCGGGCGAGAACTTGATCGCGTTGGAAACCAAGTTGACGATGACCTGTTGCAGGCGGTCGGAATCGGCCACGACCGGCGCATCGAGATCGGAATCGCCCCAGACGATCTCCACTCCGCGTTCCTGGGCGAAGCCCGCCACCGCGCCGACCGACCGCCTGGCCGTATCCTCCAGCGAGATCGTCGACAGGTTCATCTCGACACGCCCGCTCTCTACCCTGGACAGATCCAGCAAGTCGTCCACCAAGCGGATAAGCCGGTCGAGATTGCGCAACGCGATCTCCAGTAGATCCCGCGCTGCATCCGAGACCGTGCCGGCTGCGCCTCGGAGTAGAAGGCTGAGCGATGTCTTGACCGAGGTGAGCGGTGTGCGCAACTCGTGACTCACCAGCGAGACGAACTCGCTCTTCGCGGCCTCTGCTTCCGCCTCCTTGGTAACGTCGCGATACAGGATGAGATGTCCGAGCACCTCCCCGCCCGCGCCACGGACGGTGGCAACGGTCCGCTGGCAGACGAGCCTCCGCGGGAAATGGAACTCCACCCGATCACTCACGGGCGTTTCGCCACCCTTCAAGGCCTCTCTTTGGGCCGTCAGCGCGGTCGGGTCGGACAGTGAACGGGACAGAGTCTGGTCAATCCGGTCCATCGATGCCCCGGAGACGATCTCGAGCGGGAGGGCGAGGAGATCTGCCATGGCGCTGTTGGCATAGGCAACACGGTCATCGGCGACCATGAGGATCGCCGCGTCGCTCGCGTCGATCAGCGCCTCCAACCGCGAGCGCTCGGAAACCACGTGGGCATGCTGTTCCGACAACTCCTCCCGTTGCTGCTCGATGGTCGCAAGCAGCTTCGAGTAGTGAAGCGAGGTGGCGATCTGTCTTCCCAGCAGTACCGCGAGTTCGAGGTCGTAGTCGTTGTAACGCTCTGACTCCTGGGCACCGAAGTTGAGCGTACCTATGACCGTGTCGTCCAGGTGGAGAGGAACGATCAGAGCCGACACGCTCTTTTCGCCAGCCGTGCGGATTCCCTCCGTTCCTCCATAGGTATCGATCCGCAGCGCTTCGCCCTTGCGAATCGCCTCGCCGGTCAGGCCACGGTCGAGCGGATAGCTGCTCTCTCCCTTGACGAACCCGCCCCGTGCCTCGTCGTAAAGCGTGTGCAGGGAGTAGCTGCTCCGGTCATCGGAGACCAGTACGACGCTGGCCCGCCTGAACTCGAGAACGCGCTTGATCTTGAGGATCGCCGTGCGGAAGATTTCATCGAGGTCGAAGGTCGTGTTGATGAGCGACGCAAGTTCCGCGACGACCTCGAGACGGTCAGCCCACGAAGTCGGGGAGGCTTCCTCTCGACTCATCCCGTGGCACCAGGCTCCATGTCGCTCACGAACCGCTCGACCGCACCCGTTAGCCGCTCGAGGTCCTCGAAAGCCGTCGCCAGCTCGGCGTGGTTCGTGGCTCCGCCCTCGTACCACCTTTGCCCCGTCTCCGCCAGCGCCGCTGCCGGAGCGACCAGAACGTCCGCACCGAACGAAGGCGCCGCACCCTTGAGCGAATGGGCGACTCGGTAGAATTCCTCAGAGGCATCCACATCATAGCCATCGGCGAGCGTCTCCAGCGCGACTCGCAGCTGCTCCAATCGCGCCGGCAGGCCGTCTCGGAACTCACGGTGGATCTCCGCGAGAAGCTCGTCCATCCCCTCTTGTTCGTCCATGTAACTTGTGGACATCTCTAAGCCTCTTTCGCCTGGCACAGCTCGCGTAACTGGTTGGCTAATCTGTCCGGATCGAAGGGTTTCACGACCACGCCAAGGGCACCAGCCTCCTTGACCTTCGCGTCATCGAGTTCCCTCCGCGCCGTCAAGAATACGATCGGCACAGAAGCTGTCTCGGCTTCCTGCCTCAAGCGCCGCGAGACTTCGTAACCATCCATTCCCGGCATCATATAGTCGACGACCGCCACATCGGGCTTGACCTCTCGTACGACATCGATTCCTTCAGCTCCGCCCGCAGCCGTGAATACTTCCCACCCGGCCGTGAATTCCAGGGTGAGCTTGACTAGTTTACGTAGGTCGGGGTCGTCGTCGATCAGGACGACTCGGAATACGCTGCCCATTTCCTGTCGCGCTTTTCTCGGCGGGGAGACTTGGAGAGCCAGGGTTGTGACTTCAGCAACCGTCGACAAATATTGCATTGATGATACCGAAAGTCTATATCCTCGACGACGACGTCACCTACGCTAAGCTTCTCGCAGCGAACCTCGGGAAGTCCGGCCGATTCCGCAACGAGATCTTCGGGTCCTATCAGGAACTCTCCAGCCGGCGCGCCGAGGAGCCACCCGACGCAGTGATAACCGATCTCGTCATGCCCAGCCTCGACGGCATCGAGGTCACCCGACGCCTTCGCGAGTCCGACCCGCACCTACCGATCTTCGTCCTCACGGCCCACGCCGACTTGGCCTCAGCGATCGAAGCCTTGAAGGCGGGCGCGAACGAGTACCTGACCAAGCCAGTCAACATGGACGAGCTGGTCACTCTCCTCAGCAGGGCTTTCGAGGAGCGCCCTCTGCGTGAGGAGGCCGCCACGATCCAAGAGGTCCGCCGCCAAGAGTTCTCGATCCAGTCTATTCTCGGCAATCACCACAGGGTCGGTGAGGTGCGCGAGTTCGTCAGCCGCGTGGCGGATATACCGCGCCTGGCGATCTTGCTTCTCGGCGAAAGCGGTACGGGGAAGAACCTCGTGGCACGCTCTATTCACTACTCGAGCGCAACTAGCCAAGGCCGTTTCGTGGAGATCAACTGTTCTGCCTTGCCGTCGCAGCTATTGGAAGCCGAGCTGTTCGGCTACCAAAAAGGTGCCTTCACCGACGCCCGCGAGTCCAAGCGTGGCCTTATCGAGGTGGCTGACGGCGGCACGCTCTTTCTCGACGAGATCGGCGACCTCTCCAAGGAGCTGCAATCAAAGCTCCTCAACTTCCTCGAGTCCCGGATGTTCCGTCGCCTCGGAGGCACCGAGGAGATCGAGGTCAGCCAGCGCGTGATAACAGCAACCAACCGGGACCTGCAGGAAGCCGTGCGGACCGGTGACTTCCGCGCCGACTTGTTCTACAGGATCAGCGTCGCCACGCACACTTTAGCCCCACTCCGAGAGATCAAGGACGATCTGCCCGTTCTGGCGGAGCACTTCCGTGATGTCTTCAACCGGGAGTTTCGCAAAGAGGTGGGTCGCATCAGCGACCCGGCGCTCGAGATCCTCAAAGCCTGGGACTGGCCTGGCAACGTGCGAGAGCTGAGAAATGTCATCGAGCGGGCCATGATCTTTGCCGAGGGGACCGAACTCAAGCCCGCGGACCTCCCAGAGCTGAGCACCCTGGAGATCACCCAACGACCGACGGATTTCGACACGGCGAGCGCGTTTCCCATCCCTAAGGGTGTAAGTCTCGCGGATGCGGTGAGAGAGTACATCCGCCTCACCCTCGACCACTGTGACGGCAGCGTCCAGCGTGCTGCTGAGACACTGGGGATCTCGCGAAAGAATCTCTGGGAGAAGCGCAAGAAGTACGGCCTGCTGGACTAGGCTGGACAGCCAACGGAGCGGTTGCAAGCCCGCTCACCCTTTTCCATCCTAAGGGCACTTGGCGACCAATACGGGGAGGGCGATGAAGATCGCGGTTGTGTTCGATTGGATGGAGCCCGGCTGGGAGGACGCCGATTTCAAGAAGGAGCTCACGAGCGACGCCGCTGAGGCTGAGTACGAAATCGCCGAAGCGCTGATCGAAAACGGGCACGATGTCTTCCTAATCGGATTCCACGACAATCTCCCCCGTCTCCTGAACCTGCTAGAGGAATTTGATCCTGATCTAGTATTCAACAGCTGTGAGTCGTTCATGGGCAAGCCCCGATACGACTACGCCGTCACCGCGCTCCTCGAGATGAAGGGCTACCGATATACCGGGTCCCCACCGGAAGCGCTTCTTCTGGCCCGCGACAAAGCCACAAGCAAGAAGATCCTATCCTACCATGAGATCAGGGTGCCGCGTTTCAAAGCCTACGGTCTCGGACAGGAAATCGAGCCTCCGTCCGACATCGACTTCCCGCTCATCGTAAAGCCTACACACGAGGATGCATCCGTCGGGATCGCCCAGTCTTCCGTCGTGAATGACTTCGAGAACATGCGCGAACGGGTCGCCTTCA
>JBDHHL010000136.1:0-10011 GCA_039589375.1 Gemmatimonadota bacterium
TCCGCGTCAGTGTTCTCGGCTTCCCGGCGCCGCCGCTCTTGAAGACGCCGGAAGCGCTGGCCGTCGTTGGCCCGGAAGCGTTCGGCTACGAGGCGGCCTACGTGCCGCTCGAACCGTGACAGGCACCGTGGCAAGGGAAGCCCGACTCGAAGAAGGCGCAAGCACGATGCGGGTAGGCGTGGACGTGGGCGGCACAAACACCGACGCGGTCCTGATGTCGGGGCGCCGGGTGTTGAAGAAGGTCAAGACCGTTACGACGCCGGACGTCACGACCGGGATCGTTCGCGCGCTGGAAGACGTGCTGGCGGACGGCGCCGGCCGGGCCGCTCGGAACCCTGGCGACGCTCGAGAGAACGTCATTCAGGCCGTGATGCTGGGAACGACCCACTTCGTTAACGCGCTCCTGGAGGGTCGCGGTCTCGCGCGCACCGCCGTCTTTCGGCTTTGCGGTCCGTCCACTCGCCTTTTGCCGCCCTTCTGCGACTGGCCCGAAGAACGGCAGAGGGCGGTGAACGGCCGCGGCTACCTGCTCCCGGGCGGCCACGAGTTCGATGGTCGAGAGATCTCCTGCTTCGACGAGGCGGCCCTTCGAGACGCCGTGCACGACGCCCTGTCGAAGGACGTCGAGGCGGTCGCCCTTTGCGGCGTCTTCTCGCCGGTGAACCCCACGCACGAGACCCGGGCCGCCGAGTTGATCCGTCTGGAGTGCCCCGAGCTTTCGGTCACCGTCTCTTCCGAGATCGGACGAATCGGCCTGCTGGAACGAGAGAACGCGGCGGCGCTCAACGCCGCGCTGAGCCGGATCGCGAACAGGACGGTCGAGGCGATCTGCGCCGCCCTGACGGACATGGGACTTACCGTGCCCGTCTTCTTCAGCCAGAACGACGGGACGTTGATGGACGCCGAGTACGCGGCCCGCTACCCCGTGCTCGCCATGTCGTCCGGCCCGACGAACTCGATGCGGGGAGCGGCTTTCCTCGCAGGCATCGAGGACGCCGTCGTCGTCGACGTCGGAGGTACGAGCACCGATGTCGGGATCCTGGTGCACGGCTTCCCGCGGGCGGCAGCGACGGCGGTGAAGCTGGCCGGCGTGCGGACCAACTTCCGGATGCCCGATCTCACGTCGATCGGCTTGGGTGGCGGATCGATCGTGCGGCGCGAGCCGCTGAGCGTGGGCCCCTCCAGCGTAGGCGCCCGCATCACCGAGCAGGCCATCGTGTTCGGAGGCGCGACGCTGACGGCCACCGACCTGGCGGTCGCCGCGGGCCGCGCAAGCATCGGCGAGCCGGCGCGGGCCCAAGATCTCGACGCCGAGCTAGTAACGCGCGGTCTAGCGGAGGTGCGGCGGCGAGTCGAGGAGGCTGTGGACAGGATGAAGTTGAGCGCCGACCCGCTGCCGCTGGTGCTCGTGGGTGGGGGCAGCGTGCTCGTCGGCGATCGCCTCGCCGGAACGTCCGAGGTCCTGCAGCCGCAACACGCCGAAGTGGCGAATGCCATCGGTGCGGCCATCGCTCAGGTAGGCGGCGAAGTCGAGAAGGTCTACTCGCTCGAACAGGTTGGCCGACTCGAAGCGCTGGCGTCGGCGAAGGAGGAGGCCATCGACCGGGCCGTGGAGGCCGGGGCGCAACCCGCAAGCATGGAGGTCGTAGAAGTCGAGGAGGTGCCGCTCACCTACCTACCGGGCAACGCGACGCGAATCCGCGTGAAAGCGGTCGGCGATCTCGCACCGTAATCACGATCACTCCCACCTCAACACTTCAGCGGGATCCGCTCGAGACGCCCGCCTTGCCGGCAGATACGCCGCCACGAGCACGGCGCACATCAGCGCGGCAGCAGCGACGGTGAACACCAGCGGGTCCATCGGCATCACGCCGAAAAGAAGGCTACTCATCAGACGCGTGACCAGCAGCGCAACGCCCAACCCACCGACCACTCCGGCCGCGGCCACGGTCAGCCCCTGGCGCGTCACCTCGCGGCGGATCACCCATGGGCGAGCGCCCAGCGCCAGTCGCAACCCGAACTCGCGGGTGCGCGTCGCGACCGACTGGCTGATGAGCCCGTACACACCCATGATCGCCAGTACAAGCGCGGTCAGGCCGAAGCCGCCCACCAGCAGCAGGTTGGTGCGCGGCTGGGAGAGCGAATTCGCTTGCATCCGATCCAATTCCACAATCCGCGCGACCGGCTGGTTGGGATCGGTCCGCTGCACCGCCTGCCGTAGCAGACCCGCAACGTCGCTCCCGGGCCCACCCGCGTGCACCACGATGAAGAACTCGCGTGCCACGTCCATGTCCTGCGCCTGAGGAATGTGGACCTCCGGCAGTACCGCCGTTGCCGCACCGCGCCTTCGCACATCACCCAGCACGCCGACGATGGTGTACCAGGGCGGAGCATATGAACCTTCCGCCAGCAGATGATCCGGTGGCCCGAGGCGAATCCTGCGGCCGATCGGATCGGCGTCGCCATAGTGCGTCCGCACGAAGGTCTCGTTGACCAGCGCCACGTACCGCGAGCCGGCACGATCGCTGCTTTGGAGTCGGCGCCCCTTGATCAGCGGTATCCCCATCGTCTCAGAGAAACCGGCGGTGGCGATCGACAGGTCCACGACCGGGACATCGGCGATCCGCTGGTCGGGCGCCTCCTCGCGCGTCATGTACTTCTGCCAGAACAGCGGCTCCAGCGGAAGCGCGATCGAAGCGCCGGCCGAGCGTACGCCGGGCAGCGCGCCGACTTCTGTGATGAGTTGCTCCAGGAAAGCCGTCACTTGCGATCGCTCGCCGTATCTGACACCGGGCAGGCTCAAAAACATGGCGGTCCGGCTCCCCGACTCGTAGCCTGGCTCTACGTCGCTGAGGCGCGCGAAGCTCCGCAGCAACAGCCCGGTTCCTATGAGGAGCACCAGCGCAGCAGCCACTTGCGTCGCGACGAAGGCCCGCTTCGTCCCCGTCCTTCCCCGCCAACCCAACAGACGCTTACCGCTGCTCAACGCGTCGTTGGCCCGCGCCCCGGACAGCATCCAGGCCGGAACGGTACCGAAGGCGAGTCCCGCTAGAATCGAGACAGCCAGGCTAAACGCGAGCACCCGAAGATCAACGGCCAGATCGAATACCGCTGGCAGCCAAGCGGCCGCGAGCGTTCGCAGTGCGTCGATAGCGAAGAAGCATAACAGCAGCCCCAGGACACCACCCACGACCGACAGCATCAGCGCTTCGATCAACACGTGCCGCACCAGGCGCGCCCGCTCCGCGCCGAGCGCCGCCCTGACCGCCATCTCGCGCTCGCGCGCGGAGGCTCGGACCAGCAGCAGCGTCGCGATGTTCACGCAGGCCAGCAGCAACACGAACGCGGCGGCGGCGAATAGCAACAGGATACTCGAGCGGATGCCTTGCACGACTTGCTCGTGGAGCGAGCGAACGCGAGCACCGACGCCTTCGTTCCACCCCGGATACTCCGTTTCCAGTCTCGCGGCCAGCGAAGCGATCTCCGCATCCGCCTGCTGGGCAGTGACGCCGTCGCGCAGCCTGCCGACGACGACCGAATTGTGATTGCCACGGTAGTTCGGATCGCTCGGGTCGAGCGTCAGAGGCGTGATCAACTGGAGCTCGCCCATATCGGAGATGCCGGTTCCGGGCAGCTCGAAGCCCGCGGGCAGAACCCCGACTACCGCGTGACTCCGACCGTCCAGAACCAGATGCATGCCATCGAGGTCGGGGCCGCCGCCGAACCGGCTCAGCCACAGGCCATGACTTACGACGCACACCGGTTCCGAACCGGGTTGCTCCTCGCGAGCGCTGAACCCGCGCCCGAGCACCGGGCGAATGCGGAGCAGAGGCAGCAAGCCCGCTGTGGCCTGGATGGCGTTGACCCGAACTGGCTCGCCGGAACCCGTCACGTTGTACGGCCGCCGCTGTATCGCCGCCACCTCCTGGAAGACCGTGCTCGAGCGTCGCCAGTCCTCGAAGTTGCCGAGCGACACGGTCACATCAGTCCCGCTTTGTTCCGGGCGGGTCTCCCAGATGACGGCCAACTGACTCGGTTCTTCGAACGGCAGTGGACGCAGCAACACGGAATCCACGACGCTGAAAAGTGCGCTGTTCGCGCCGATCCCCAGAGCCAGTGTGAGCACCACCGCCACGCTGAAGCCGCGCGCCCTCAATGAGCGTCTCGCGGTGAGTCGAATATCTTGCCAAAGCGAGTTCACGTGCATCGACACTACTGAGTCGCCCCTGTCGGCTTCCACGCCCAGAGAACGTTGATGATCTTCCATTCACCGTCCACCTTGGCCACATGCAGATAGTCTATCCACGTGATCGCTACGATCTTTACCGTGGCCACATCGTGGTAGATATCGAGAACGGTCACGTCGCACTGGCGCCCATCCCGCTGTGCGATCTGTTTGCCCCTCCCAGCGGCGGTTATCTCGATCAGATGCTGCGCCGTCACGTTCCGCACGTTCTGCGCGCCGGTCTCGCGATCGGTTACGATGTTTCGCTTGGCTACGTCGGGATGCAGCGCCCGCTCCATACGCTCGGCGCTGCCTTCGTAGAAGCCGTCGATGTAATCATGAGCGGCCTGAATGATCGCATCTCGGTCAGCCTGAAGATCCCTGCTGTCGGTGGCCGCGTGCAGCAGCAACGCACTTCCGGCAAGAATGAAGAGGGCCGGGATGATAGTGTATTTCGTCATGCGAATCTCCTGTCTTTCAATTTCACCGACGAGATAGGGAAGAAGCATGCCACACGCTTACCGCGCAAACAGGCACGAATCAACGGCTTGTTCGCGGGCGCCGGGCGTGGCGGAACCCAGAGCTTGCCCGCGTGTGGGATCTGGCGGTCCCACAGGCGAACACCCGGTTGGCGCACACACTCATGCTGCACGTACGGCGGGTAGGAGAAGGCAGCCGGGAATGTCAGTCCAGAGAGCCTCTCAGCACGGGCTGGATTCTGCCGTAGCTCAGCGTTCGCCACATCCACTCCAGCGGGCCGAACTGGAAGAACCGCAGCCACCCAACGCTCAGCGCCAGTTGGATGATGAAGATCAAGAGCGCAATGCCCACGCATTGAATCGCGCTGAGTTCTCCGTACAACCCCAGCCCATGACCGTAGAGGAGCGCACCCGCGAGGACCGACTGGCCCACGTAGTTGGTGAGCGCCGTCCGGCCCACCGCGGCGAAGGCGCGAACGATCGCCCAACTGCCTCGTTTCGCACACACGATCGCCACACCGCCGGCATACGCCAGGCTGAGGATCGGGACCCCCGCAAACATGCCGATGAGAAAGACGGCGATCAGAACAGGGTCGCCGCCACCTCCTAACGACATCTGCGCGGCCCCACCGACCAGTTCCAGCAACAGGCCGATCACCAGCCCTGAGAATAGCATCGTCTTATATTTGTCGAGTGGGCCATTTGCGCCAACGAAGATTCCCCGCTTGACGAAGTAGATCCCGAGCAGAAATAGCGGAAGAATGCGCCAGCTGACGAAAAGCAACCTGATCGGCATGCCGACAAGCAGATAGCTGACAAACCGGTGCCGGACCCTCTCCGCCCAGCTTCCGCTCTTGAAGATGCGCTCTTCGTCCGCCATGAACTCGTACAGGTCACGCTGGCCGGTCTGCGATCGCTCCGTCACCAGAGAGACGAGCGTGAGCTGCAGGATCTGGTCGGATGCCTGAGCACTCTGCGATGCGGGGTCACCTGTCAGCGCTTGCCAATCCGGCTCGGACGGCAGCGAGCCGTCTGGAGACTGGGCCGCATACACGCCGAGCAGCAGCACGCTCGCCGCGTAGAGGCCAACGGCAAGGCCGAGCAGGCGCCTCGGGCGCATCCCCCGTACCCAGAGCGCAACAAGTCCGACAATCGCGTAAAGCGAGAGTATGTCGGCGGTGGAGAACAGAAGCCCGTGCGCTATGCCGATAACGAAGAGCACGATGAGGCGCCGAACGTATGTCAGCACGAACGGTCTTCCACTCGCTCGAGCGCGTTGGCTCTGCAGCGCCAGACCCATCCCGAAGAGGATCGAGAAGAGTGTTATGAACTTTCCGTCGGCGAAGAGCGCGACCAGCAGCCCCACAGCCTGGTCCGCCACGGAGATTCCCTCTCCGAAGAAGTTCCTCGCAGTCGGCGGGAACGCGAAATACAAGATGTTCACGAGCAACATCCCGAAGATCGCGAGGCCGCGGAGCGCATCGAGCGTGATGATGCGTCCCTGCGCCGGGACCGGACCCAAGAGAGCCGTTCCCTTTCCGGTCGAGGACGAATCGGATTGGATGGCGCTCACTGGAGGCGGAGCGATTGCACCGGGTCCACGCCCGAAGCTCTAAGCGCTGCGATATAGGCAGCGAGGCTCGCCGTGACGCCGACAACGGCGACGCTGACCGCGAAGGCGAGTGGATCTGTCGACGAAACGCCGTAGAGGAGAGACGATAGGAGCCGAGTGAAGGCGAGCGCCGCCAGCAACCCGACGACGACGCCGGCGAGCACGAGCCGTAAACCCTCGCCGACGACAAGCCGGAGCAGCGCAGCGTGATCGGCACCGAGAGCGAGACGTATTCCCATCTCGCGAGTGCGTTTGCTCACCGAATGCGACACTACGCCGTACAACCCCACCGCGGCCAAGAAGACCGCTACGAACGAGAACACGGCCAGCAAGAACGCACTGAATCTCGGCTGCGCCACCGACGCGCCGATCACTCGCTCGACCGTTGTGAACTCATCGACGACCAGACGCGAGTCCACCGATCGCATAGCCTCACGCAATGAGGGCACCAGATTTGTGGCGTTCCCGGATGGCCGAATCGCGAAGAACATCGGGCTCTGCACCGGATGCTGGGCGTACGGAACGTAGAACTCCGCATCGGGACGCTGCGTTATGCTGTTATAGCGGACCCCTTCGACCACACCGACGATTCTGCCATCGAACGAGGCGCCGGCCCAATGGAACGCGACTCGTCTTCCCAGCGGTTCTTCGCCGGCGAAGTGCTGGTCTGCAAATACACGGCTGACTACCACAGCGCCAGGAGCATCCGCGCGATCTTCCTCTGACAGGGTGCGGCCGGTTCGCAGCGTCATACCCATCGCCTCTACGTAGCCCGGCGTGACCGCCCGGTAGAAGGCTGACGGCGGGTCGCGCGCACCGCGTTCGCTTCGGCCCTCGAACTCCAGGCTGAAGCTCACGTTGTTCAACCCATAGAGCGGCAGTGACGATACCGCACCTGCGACCGCGACCCCCGGCAACGCGAGCACCCTGGCCTGCATTTCGGAGATTCTTTGGATGCGCTGAGCGTTAGGCATATCGCTAGCCGGTGGCAGATCGACGCGTGCGATGATCACGTCTTTAGCATCGAATCCCGGATCGATAGCCATCAGCCGAGCGAAGCTTCTGACAAACAAGCCTGCGCCAATGAGAAGAAGAAGCGACAGAGCCACTTCAGCAGGAATCAACACACCGCGCAGACGCCGTACCTCCCTGCCCTCGCTGCCTCCTCGCCCGGCGCTGCGCAGCGCGGCCTGTACGTTGGCTCCGCTGGCACTGAGCGCAGGCAGGACACCCACCACGATGCCGGTCATACATGACAACACAAAGGTGAACGCGAGCACCGAACCGTTCGTGCCCACGCTGCTCGCCCGGGGAAGAGCGGGACTAAGCCTCAGCAGAATCGGTATGGCCCACTCGGCCAAGAGCACGCCGAGCGCCGCCCCAGCGAGCGAGAGAGCCAGCGTCTCCACGAGGAGTTGTCGTACCAGACGCGCCCTCCCGGCGCCCACCGCGCACCGTACCGCGAACTCGGCGCGCCGGTCGACGGCACGTGAGAGCATCAGGTTCGCCACGTTCACACAGGCGATCAAGAGAACGAGCCCGACGGCGCCGAAGAGCATCAGCAGCGCCGCACGTGAGTCACCGACGAACGCTTCTTTCAGCGGCACGACAGCTGAGCCCCAACCGTCGTTGGTAGCCGGGAAGCTTGCTGCCAATCGCTCCGAGATGGCCGTCATCTCCGTCTCCGCTCGCCCAACGGAAATGCCCGGCTTCAGGCGCGCGACGGCACGAAACCAGTGCCCCACGTCCCGGGGCAACTGCCGGATATCGAAATCGATCGGAACCCAGAAGTCACAGCGGTCGAAGAAGTAGTGCGCGGCTCCTACGAAACCTCGGGGCATTATGCCGAGCACTACGTGGTCACGCCCGTCGAGTTGGACAGTCTTCCCGACGATGGAAGGATCGGCCCCGAACCGCTGTGTCCACAGGGCGTGGCTCAACACCGTGACCGGACGGCTCTGCGGTCCCTCTTCGTCGGCGGCGAAGCCACGACCCAACGCCGGACCGACTCCAAGCACAGAAAAGTAGTTGGCGCTAACGGTCGCCCCGGCGACGCGCACGGCTCCTCTGTCGTCGGGCAGAGTAGCCGACGCGAGATGGAAGAGCGCTATCCCCTCGAAGCTTCGGGCCTGGTCCTGCCAGTCAGCGGCGGTACGAGGATTGACCACATTGAAGATCTCGGGTGCCTCGGGCGCTCGTTCCCAGATCATCACCAGTCGATCCGGGTCCGGATACTCGAGCGGCCGCAGAAGGACACCCTCGATCACGCTGAAGATCGCCGTGTTGGCCCCGATGCCGAGAGCCAGCGTCAAGACCATCACAGCGGTCAGCCATGGCTTCCTCGAGATCTGACGACCCGCGAAGCGCAAATCCTGCCTGACTTCGTCGAGCTTAAGAAGCATCTCCAGCACGGTCTGGATGCATGTTGCCCTTCTATTCGCCCGGTTTCCCGCTCACGAGCAGACCGTCATTCCGTTTGGAGCACGGCGACCGGGTCCACCCGCACCGCGCGCCACGCCGGCAGTAGACACGCGACGACGGCTACGGCACCGAAGAGGACGCTGACAACGACGAGCGTTGCCGGATCCGTCGGTTCGACCTGAAAGAGCATCTGCTCCAGAAGTCGAGTAGCGGCGATCGCTCCCACGAGCCCGATGCCGATCCCGATGGCCACCAATGCTAGACCTTGCTTCAGCACCATCTCGGTGATATCGCGGGGCTCGGCGCCGAGCGCGATACGCACACCGATCTCGCGGCGACGCTCGGCCACGGTCTGCGCCAGCAGTCCGTAGAGGCCGACCACCGCCAGCAGCACCGCCACGCCGGCGAATATCGAGAGCGCGACGGTCCGGACCCGCCGCCTGACCTGCGTGCCCAAGAGGACGGCATCCATCGTGATCAACTCAGGATCGGGGACGTCGGGCTCCAAGCTCCATATCGCGTTCCGTATGGAACGAGCGGCGGACTGGGGCTCGACGCGCGTCCGTACCGCCAACCCCATGTCGAAGTATGTCAACTGGGCGTACGACCCATACATCGCCGGGAAACGTCGATCGCCCAATCCGCCGGCGATGACGTCGCCCACGACACCGACGACCTCGAACGTGTATTCGTAGTCGAGCACGACTTGCCGGCCGATCGGATCGCGACCTTTGAGGATCGAGTCGGCGAACGTCTGGTTCACGACGAAGACCAACGGCGAGCCGGTCACGTCGGTCGGCTCGATGTCGCGACCCGCGAGCAGCGGTACCCCCATCGTCTCGAAGTAACCCGGCAGCACTGACCGGAAGTACGCCGTTTGCGCATCGACGAGCCCGACCGGCGGGTCCTCCGTATCGTAGACGGGCTCGTTGTTGCCCGGTTGCCGGATCGGTAACTGGCTGATCAGCCCGACGCTCTCCACCCCCGGGACCGCCTGCACCGCCTGCGTCAGCTCCGTGTAGAACTGGATCCGTCGCCCGGCATCCGCGTACTCGTCGCGTGGCGGCATGACCTGCGCTGTGATCAGGTTCGCCGTTTCGAACCCTAGATCCTCACTCATGATGCTCGCCAGGCTTCGAATCAGCAGACCGGCGCCAACTAGAAGAACGACGGACACCGCCACCTGGACGACGACGAGGCCCTTGCGGAATCTGGCTCCGCCGCGGTCGGTCGTCCTCACGGCCGACTTCAGGTCCTGCGCCAGTTCGGGCCGC
>JBDHHL010000137.1:0-9974 GCA_039589375.1 Gemmatimonadota bacterium
GCGAAGCTCAGCCAGTTCGATCGCTATCGTCTGAAGAAGTTCTGGCGCACCAATCAGGACACGGCGATCAACCAGCGTCCGCTGGTCCAGGTCGGTCAGCGGGTCAGCACCGGCGACATCATCGCCGACGGCGCGTCGTGCGATCGCGGCGAGCTCGCCTTGGGTCGTAACGTAGTGGTCGCCTTCATGCCTTGGTACGGGCACAACTTCGAGGACGCCATTGTCATCAGCGAGCGTCTGGTGAGGGAAGACGAGTATACGTCGATCCACATCCAGGAGCTCGAGCTGCACGTACGTGATACGAAGCGCGGAATGGAAGAAATCACTCGCGAGATCCCCAACGTGTCCGAGGAGGCACTGAAGGACCTGGATGAGCGCGGGATCGTGCGGATTGGAGCCTCGGTGACATCCGGCGACATTCTGGCTGGAAAGATCACTCCGAAAGGTGAAACAGAACTTTCGCCGGAAGAAAAGCTGCTGACGGCGATCTTCGGTGAGAAGGCCAAGGACGTAAAAGACAGCTCGCTGCGCGTGCCACCGGGCATGGCCGGCACGGTCATCGATGCGAAGATCTTCTCGCGTCGCATAGACGACGCCCTGCTTGAGAGGGAGCACGGTGAGAAGATCGGTCTGTTGCGCGAGCAGGAGCGGGACGAGATCGGCCGGATTACTGAGGTCCGTAACGAGGAGCTGCGCGAGCTGCTCAGGGGACAGACGGTACAGCTGTTCTTGAAGCGCGGAACCATCGAGCCGTATTTCAAGGAAGGCAAGAAACTCGGCGAGAAGATCGTCGATGAAATGGACTTCGCGAAGCTGGATCTCACCGCCCTCAAGGTGAAGAACCAGGGGGCGAACGAAAAGACGCGGCGGGTCATCGACGAATCACGCCAGCGCATCGAGCGCGTGCGCGAGAAGACGGAAGAGTCGATCGACAAAGTGCTGCAGCCGGATGAGCTGTCGCCGGGCGTCGTTCAGCTCGTGAAGGTGTACATCGCCGAGCGACGAAAGATCGCGGTGGGCGACAAAGTTGCAGGACGTCACGGCAACAAGGGCGTCGTTGCCCGTATCGTTCCGGAAGAGGACATGCCGTTCCTGCCCGACGGCTCGGCCGTAGATATCGTCTTGAACCCGCTCGGCGTGCCGAGCCGAATGAACGTCGGTCAGATTCTTGAGACGCACCTCGGCTGGTGTGGGCAGATTCTCGGCTTCGAGGCCAAGACGCCGGTATTCCACGGAGCCAGCGAGGATGAAATAGGCGTCCTGATGAAGCTGGCGGGTGTGCAGTGGGCTCACACCTGTCTCAACATCACGTCGCTCACACCACCGGAACTCGACGACAGCCTGATTCCGGAGCTTGTCGAAGACATCCGTATCGGAGGTGGCAAGAACCGCGGCGGGCACGGCAACGGAACGAGACCGTCGGGCTCGCGCCTCGGGCTCGGTCGCGGAGTGGACCATGTGCTGGCGGAGTCGAGGTCGAAGACCGTCAGGAAGTACATGGACGTGCTGCGTGAGTACCTGGTGGAAGCCAGCAAGGAAGTGGCGGCGCGCAAGGGCGAAAGCGACTTGGCGAAAGCAGGATTTGAGTCCGTGGCTAGCCTCGCGCGCAAACGGTCTTCAAAAGAAGGCCTCGACTTGGCTATCGAAGAGTTCGTCAGGCACGCCGGGCTCACGCCGGCTGGCAAGATGCGGCTGCGCGACGGCCGAACGGGCGAGTACTTCACGATGGCTGTGACGGTAGGCAGCATCTATATGATGAAGCTGGCCCACCTCGTTGACGACAAGATCCACGCACGTTCAATCGGCCCGTACTCGCTGGTAACCCAGCAGCCGCTGGCTGGGAAAGCCCAGTTCGGTGGCCAGCGCTTCGGCGAGATGGAGGTGTGGGCGTTGGAAGCTTACGGCGCCGCGCACACGCTGCAGGAGATACTCACAGTCAAGTCCGATGACGTGTCTGGTCGTTCGCGGGCCTATGAAGCGATCGTGAAGGGCGAAAACCTACCCGACCCGGGGATACCCGAGAGCTTCAACGTGCTCGTCAAGGAACTACAGGCGTTGGGTCTGAGCGTCGAGCTCGGACAGAGTGACGAGGGAGTATAGGAGAGCGCTGCTCTTAAAGCATAGAGGATCGAGACGGACATGATCGATTTCCCAAGGCACCGCGAGACTCGTCCTACAGAGTTCGATTTCATCCAGCTGAAGATCGCTTCGCCGGAGCAGATCCGTGCTCTGAGCTTCGGCGAGGTAACCAAGCCAGAGACCATTAACTACCGGTCGTTCAAGCCGGAACGCGATGGACTCTTCTGCGAGCGGATCTTCGGGCCTGTAAAGGACTGGGAATGTCACTGCGGCAAGTTCAAGCGCATCCGCTATCGCGGACACATATGCGACAAGTGTGGTGTGGAGGTGACGCTCTCCAAGGTGCGCCGCGAGCGAATGGGTCACATCGAGCTCGCCGTACCTGTAGCACACATCTGGTTCTTCAAGACTCTACCGTCGCAGATGGGCTACTTGCTGGGGATGACGCTACGTGACCTCGAGAAGGTCATCTACTACGCGAACTACGTAGTCATCGATCCCGGCCGGCAGGATGTCAAGCGCAAGCAGTTGCTTGATGAGGAGGAGTACTTCGAGCTCAAGGCGAAAGCGCGAGAGGACAAGGACTCGGAGTTCCTGGCGGAGATTGGCGCCGAAGGAGTGCGCTTTCTCCTGCGGCAGGTCGATGTGGAAGAGTTGGCCAAGGACCTGCGGCGGGAGGTCGCGACCGAGACCAGTCAGCACCGCAAGAAGCAGCACCTCAAGCGGCTCAAGGTTGTCGATGCTTTCCGCAATAGCGACAACGATCCAGAACGGCGGAACCGTCCGGAGTGGATGGTGATGGACGTCATCCCCGTATTGCCACCGGACCTGCGCCCGTTGGTGCCGCTCGACGGTGGCCGCTTTGCCACTTCGGATCTGAACGACCTCTACCGGCGTGTGATCAACCGGAACAATCGGCTGAAGAAGCTGATGGAGATGAAGGCGCCCGAGGTCATTCTCCGCAACGAGAAGCGGATGCTGCAGGAAGCCGTGGATGCTCTGTTCGACAACGGGCGCCGCGGCAAAGCGATTCGCGGGCGCGGTAAGCGGCCGCTGAAGGCGCTGTCTGATATGCTGAAGGGCAAGCAGGGCCGATTCCGCCAGAATCTGCTAGGCAAGCGCGTGGACTACTCCGGCCGCTCTGTCATCGTGGTGGGACCCGAGCTAAGGCTGCATCAATGCGGTTTGCCCAAGGTGATGGCTGTCGAGCTCTTCCGTCCGTTCATCATCCACGAGCTCGAGCGGCGCGGCGAGGCCGAGACGGTCAAGCGCGCAAAGAAGATCGTGGAAAGGGGCGATGATCCGCGCGTCTATGAAGTCCTTGAGGACATCATCAAAGACCATCCGGTCTTGCTCAACCGGGCGCCGACTCTTCATCGGCTGGGGATCCAGGCCTTCGAGCCCGTTCTTGTGGAGGGCAAGGCAATCCGGATTCACCCGCTGGTCTGCGCGGCGTTCAACGCGGACTTCGACGGCGACCAGATGGCAGTGCACGTGCCACTCTCTTTCGAGGCGCAGCTCGAGTGCCGCGTCCTGATGCTGGCTTCGAACAACATCCTTAAACCGTCGGACGGAAAGCCCATCGCCACTCCGAGTCAGGACATGGTGCTGGGAATCCACTACCTGACCAAGCTGCCCCAGGACTTCGAGGAGAGGATCGAGGGTGCTCCCCGCTACGCGTCGGTGCATGAGGTCGAGCTGGCTCTCGCGAACGATTGCTTCGTACGACGCGACGGAGCGCTGGACTACCATGCGCCCATCTACTTCCGACACGACGACGAGTGGAAGGCCACCACGGTGGGCCGGGTTCTCTTCAACCACATCCTTCCCGAAGAAGTCGGTTTCTTCAACGAGAGGATCGGCAAGGGTGCCGCGTCCGATTTGGTGTTCGAGTGCTACCGTCGCGTTGGCTTGAAGCGCACGACGGAATTCTTGGATCGGCTGAAGGACTTCGGCTTCACCTTCGCCACGGTCGGTGGCACGTCGATCGGGGTCGAAGACTTGGAGATTCCGCCGCAGAAGGCGGATATCATCGATTCGGCGCGCTCTGATACAGAACGCTTCACAAAGGCGTACGAGAAAGGCGTGATCTCGAACGGTGAACGGTACAACCGCGTGATCGACGCCTGGACGCATGCCAACAACGACGTGGCCGAAGCCATGATCGGCGCCCTTCAGAAGTCACGGGAGGGATTCAACCCGGTCTACATGATGTTCGACTCCGGGTCGCGTGGCTCACGGGACCAGATCAGGCAGCTGGCCGGCATGCGCGGACTGATGGCGAAGCCGCAGAAGAAGCTGACCGGTGGTATAGGCGAGATCATCGAGAGCCCGATTCTCTCGAACTTCCGCGAAGGGCTCACCGTGCTAGAGTACTTCATCTCGACACACGGAGCGCGCAAAGGGCTGGCTGACACGGCGCTCAAGACGGCTGACGCTGGCTATCTGACACGCCGCCTGGTGGACGTGGCTCAGGACGTGACCGTCACCGAGGAGGATTGCGGGACCGTCTTGGGGTTGGAGATGTCGGCGCTCAAAGAGGGTGAGGACATCATCGAGCCTCTGCGCGACCGTATCGTCGGTACTGTGGCCCTCGAGGAAGTAGTGGACCCCATCGACGGGCAACGGCTGGTGAAATCCGGAGAGCTGATCGACGAGGAAACGGCCGAGGCGATAGAGGAAGCCGGGATCCAGTCGGTGCGCATTCGTTCTGTCCTGACTTGCGAGTCGCGCAGGGGGATTTGCCGGCAGTGCTACGGCCGGAACCCCGCCACGATGGACACGGTGGACCTCGGCGAGGCGGTGGGCATCATTGCCGCTCAATCGATCGGCGAACCGGGGACCCAGCTGACGTTGCGGACGTTCCACATCGGCGGTACGGCCGCGCGCATCGCGGCACAGACGCAACGTAAGTCGAAGGTCGATGGAACGATCAAGTTCGACCGCGTGACGTTCGTCTCCGGCAAGGACGATCAGCGTATCGTCACCAGCCGTGAGGGTGAGATCCAGATGCTCACTACGGATAGCCAGGTGCGGTCGCGTCTGACGGTACCTTACGGCGCGACGCTGCACGTCGAAGACGAACAACGGGCCAGAACCGGCGAGCTGCTCTTCAGTTGGGATCCGTATTCGGAGCCAATCGTGGCGGACGTCGGCGGCGCGGTCGAATTCCACGACATCGTTGAGGAGGAGACGGTACGGGAGGAGCTAGACGAGTCGACGGGACGCCGCCAGCTGACGATCATCGAGGACCGCGATAAGAAGCTGCACCCGCAGATCAACATCATGCGGGACGGGAAGAAGATGCGCGAGTTCATCGTCCCGGTCGGAGCCCAGCTTGTGGTTCGAGATGGCCACGAGGTCGAGCCCGGCGATACGATCGCCAAGATCAGCCGCGAGGTCTACAAGACCCGGGACATCACGGGCGGTCTCCCTCGTGTTGCCGAGCTATTCGAGGCACGGCGGCCGAAAGACCCGGCGACGATCGCCGAGGTGGACGGCTCGATCTCCTTCCGCGCGATCAAGCGTGGCAAGCGCGAGGTTGTTGTCACGTCCGATAGCGGCGAGGAGAAGGTCTACGAGATCCAGGTGGGCAAGCACCTCCGCGTCCACGAGGGTGACCGAGTGCGGGCCGGCGACCGCCTGTCGGAGGGGCCGGTGAACCCGCACGACATTCTTCGCATCAGGGGCCCGCGGGCGGTGCAGGAGTACCTTCTCAACGAGATTCAGGAGGTCTACAGGCTCCAGGGTGTGCGGATCAGCGACAAGCACATCGGTGTCATCGTAAGGCAGATGCTGCAGAAAGTGCGAATCGTCGATCCCGGGAATACCGAGTTCCTGGAAGGCGAGCATGTGGACCGGGTGGAATTCTTGGACATGAACGCCAAGATGCGGCAGGGGGGCAAGAAGCCTTCACGCGCCGAGCCGCTTCTGCTCGGTATCACCAAGGCTAGCTTGACCACGCGCTCGTTCATCAGTGCGGCGTCGTTCCAGGAGACGACAAGGGTCCTCACCGATGCTGCCGTGCGCGGCGCGATGGACAACCTTGTGGGCCTCAAGGAGAATATCATCATCGGCCACTTGGTGCCTGCGGGAACGGGTATTCACCGCTATCACGACACCGAGTTTCTGGTGGAGGGCGCACCGATCGAGAAGGAGATCGGCGAGTTGGCCAGCGCAAGTGTGGAATCGGAGGAAGCGTCGGAAATCAGCCTGGCCGATCTCGTAAAGGGCGCCAACCCTCCGGCCACGGGAGCGGGCGACTAGTAGCCACCCCCCACCCCGGTTGGCGCGAACGTCGGAAGAGGCCCCGGAGCTGAGCGGCCACGGGGCCTCTCTCTTACTGCCGGAGGTGTGCCGCCCGCGTGCTGGGACCGTTCGGGGGGGCAGCGACGGATCGGTGCCCGGTAATCGTGTGCGGGCTCACAACCCGGGGCCTCGAAGGCCGACGGGGTCCCCGGGGGCGGATGCCTCGGGGGGCGTTGACATCCGTGGGTGCTGGGATAGGTTTGTTGCGCCCCAAACAAAGCCGCGAAGATGTAGCGGTGGTGCGGTGAAACGGGCTTGACGCACAGGCCAGGCAGGCCTAATTTTTTCGGTCTGCCCACGGACCGGTTTGCAGTGTTTTCCTTAGCGTCGGGGGCGGCTTATCGTCTCCGGCCTTTTTGTCGGATCGGTGCGTGCTGAGCTAACGGAGACCGCAAGAGACAGGTATGCCGACAATCAACCAATTGGTCCGTACGGGCCGAAAAAGGGTCGCTGCGAAGGATAAGGCGCCCGCGCTGGAGAAGAACCCTCAGAAGCGCGGAGTGTGCACGCGTGTCTACACGACGACGCCGAAGAAACCGAACTCGGCGCTCCGCAAAGTGGCGCGTGTTCGCCTGACCAATGGGTACGAGGTTACCGCCTACATACCCGGTGAGGGTCACAACTTGCAGGAGCACTCGATCGTGCTGATCCGCGGCGGGCGTGTGAAAGATCTACCGGGCGTGCGGTACCACATCATTCGCGGCAAACTGGACGCCGCAGGCGTTGCGGATCGCAAGCGAAGTCGAAGCAAGTACGGGGCAAAACGACCCCGTACCTAGTAATAGCACGTCCGTGTCGCCCGGATAGGCCAGCTAGAAGCAGCGTCTTGAACTATGGCAAGAAGACAGAGAGCGGTTCCCAGAAAAGTGATCCCGGACTCCCTGTACGCGAGCGAGTCGGTGGGGAAGTTCATCAACGCGCTGATGTTTGACGGCAAAAAGTCGGTCGCGGAGCGGATCTTCTACGATGCTATGCAGATCGTTGAAGAGCGCATGGGTCAGCCCGGGATGAACGTGTACCGACAGGCGTTCAGCAACACCAAGCCGGTTCTCGAGGTGAAGAGCCGCCGCGTGGGTGGAGCGACGTACCAGGTCCCGGTGGAAGTCCGGCCGCGCCGCCGCGAAGCGCTGGCTCGACGTTG
Source organism: Gemmatimonadota bacterium (assembly GCA_039589375.1). Lineage (GTDB taxonomy): Bacteria > Gemmatimonadota > Gemmatimonadetes > Palauibacterales > KS3-K002 > JASFMO01. The sequence continues at coordinate 7,529 of JBDHHL010000137.1, forward strand.
GCTGATCGGCGCCTCGCGGGATCGCGGCGAAAAGACGATGGCCGAGCGGCTGGCGGCAGAACTGATGGCAGCGGCCAAGGGCGAGGGCTCTGCTGTGAGGAAGAGGCAGGAGACACACCGCATGGCTGAGGCCAACAAGGCCTTCGCTCATTATCGCTGGTAGCCGAGTTGACCAAGATGAGGAGACTCAGAGAAGTCTTGTAAAGATATGTCCAGGCAGGTCCCCCTAGAGAATCTCCGCAATATCGGCATCATGGCGCACATCGATGCCGGTAAGACGACGACCACCGAGCGCGTCCTCTACTATACCGGTAGGGTGCATCGGATGGGCGAAGTCCATCACGGCGATGCCGTCATGGACTGGATGGAGCAGGAGAAAGAACGGGGCATCACGATCACGTCGGCCGCGACCACCTGCTACTGGAAGCGGGATGGAGTGGAGCATCGTATCAACATCATAGATACGCCGGGACATGTGGACTTCACGGCGGAGGTCGAGCGGAGCCTCCGCGTGCTCGACGGCAGCGTAGCGCTCTTCTGCGCTGTCGGCGGCGTCGAGCCGCAGTCGGAGACGGTCTGGCGGCAGGCCGACCGATACGGCGTTCCTCGCATCGCCTTCGTGAACAAGATGGATCGAGTCGGGGCGGACTTCGACCACGTCGTCGACATGATGCGCGAGCGACTCGGCGCGAACGCGCACCCGCTTCAGTATCCGTTGGGTGAAGGGGAGCTCTTCACTGGCGTCATCGACATCGTCAGGCAGGTCTCGCTCGTCTACGACGAAGCCTCGTTGGGTGCTCAATGGACGGAGGGACCGATCCCCGAGAGTCTGCAGGACAAGGCGGCGGAGTTGCGTCACAACCTCATCGAGTCGGCCGTCGAGCACCACGAGGAGCTTCTCGATAAGTATCTCGAAGATGAATCTCTGTTGACCGACGCCGAAGTGAGCGAAGCGATTCGTCACGCGACCGTCCACAACTACGTGACGCCGGTTCTCTGCGGGGCCGCCTTTCGCAACAAAGGCATTCAGCAGCTGCTCGACGCCGTGGCCGATTACCTGCCTGCCCCGTTGGATGTCCCTTCCGTTCAGGGTCATCTCCCGCACCACGACGAGCAGATCGTGACGCGGGAGAGTAGCGATGATTCGCCGTTCAGCGCTCTGGCCTTCAAGATCGCGACGGATCCGTTCGTTGGCCGGCTTACCTATCTGCGGGTGTACAGTGGGTCTTTGAAGGCGGGTTCCTACGTCCACAACGCTTCGGTCGGAAGAAAAGAGCGCATCGGACGATTGCTGCAGATGCACGCGAATCGTCGCGAGGAGCGAGATGAGATCTACGCCGGAGACATTTGCGCGGTCATAGGGCTGAAACAGACAAAGACCGGCGAGACGCTCTGCGATGAAAAGCACCCGATCATCCTCGAGGCGATGAAGTTCCTCGAGCCGGTCATCTCGGTGGCCATTGAGCCGAAGACGAAGGTGGATGAAGACAAGCTGGCGAGAGCGCTGGCCAAGCTAGCCGAAGAGGACCCCACCTTCAAGGTGCACACCGACCCGGAGACGGGGCAGACGATTATCTCGGGAATGGGCGAACTGCACTTGGAGATCATCGTCGATCGCCTGCGCCGCGAGTTCAAAGTGGACGCCAGCGTGGGTCGGCCGCAGGTCTCTTACCGAGAGACCATAAGGACGGAGGCTCACGATGTAGAGGGCAAGTATATCCGCCAGACCGGCGGTCGCGGGCAGTACGGTCACGTAGTGGTCGATCTCGATCCCGCCGAGCCGGGCAGCGGCTTGATATTCGAAGACAAAGTCGTGGGCGGCGTCATCCCCAGGGAGTACATAGGCCCCGTGGAACAGGGTGTCCGCGAAGCGATGGACGCTGGCGTTCTGGCGGGCTACCCGATGGTCGATCTCAAGGTGAGCCTGGTCGACGGATCTCACCACGAAGTCGACTCTTCGGAAATGGCGTTCAAGATCGCCGGGTCCATGGCGTTGCGCGAGGCGGTCCGGAGGGCCAGACCCGTGCTGCTCGAGCCGGTAATGGATGTCGAGATAGTCACGCCGGAGGAGTACTTGGGCAACGTCGTGGGTGACTTGTCCGGCCGGCGCGGCAAAGTAGGCGGCATCATGCAGCGGGGCGAAGCCCGCGTCGTAGGCGCGAGCGTTCCGCTGGCAGAGATGTTCGGCTACGCGACCGCGCTTCGCTCCATGAGCCAGGGACGTGCGGTCTATACGATGCAGTTCTCTCATTACGATGAAGTACCGAAGCAGAGGGCCGACGAGATCTTGAATCGCGGCCAGGCGGTTGCCGTAGGGTCGTAGCAACGGTCGGAAGGAGCGAGGAGAGAATGGCGAAGGCAAAGTTTGAGCGAACGAAGCCGCATGTGAACGTGGGGACGATCGGCCACGTAGACCATGGGAAGACGACGCTGACGGCGGCGATAA
>JBDHHL010000138.1:0-9971 GCA_039589375.1 Gemmatimonadota bacterium
GTACCGCGAGGGTTTCGCGCCGGTAGGGGAATACGAACGACAGGTCCGTCGCTTGAGCCAACTGTGAAGGATCGTCATCGAGCCACGCCAGCCACGCATGCAGAAGAGGGTTCGCCGTAACGCTTGTCCCCGCTTGCAACAGCGTGCGAGCATCGTCGCTCGCCCCTCGGCGGACGTAGTCAATGGCGAGCTCCAGAATCGTCTGGTCGGGGTACTCGCTCCGCAATGACGCGGTCACGTTTTTCGGCGAGGCCGCCTCGGATGCTTCTAAATAGATCTCGGCCGCGGCGAAGTGATGCAGCGGATCGAGCTCGAGCAGCTGTTCGCGCATCGACGCGGCCAGCGCCTGGTTTCCCGCTTTGCGGCCCACCATGGCGAGCACCTGCCGCGCGGGGATGTTGTGGCGGTCGTAGTCCAGCGCGAACCGCGCGTACCGGGTCGCTTCCTTAAGGTTTCCGCCGGCGAGCATGAGCTCGGCAAGTTGCACGTACGCGGCCGACCGATACGTCGTGGAGCGGGCTGCCCAGCCGTACGCCTCTCGTGCATCCGTCTCGCGACCTAACGCTCGATAGAGGTTGCCGGCGGCGAAGTTGGCTGCGGCGTCGTAGGCGTCGAGTTGCAGAGCGCGAGTCACGAGATCGAGCCCCGCCTGATACAGCCCGCGGCGGTACTCCAAATCGGCGAGCCCGAGGATCGCGTCATGGTGCCACGGTTCCTCGGCTAGCGTCGCCTCGAACATCTCTCTGGCATCATGGTACCGCCGGCCTTTGGCCAGCTCGCGTCCCGCGAAGAACCGCCGATCTGCGTCCGGAATCTGTGCCCGGGCAGATGGATCCGGGGTGAACGGCCGGGCCAGTTCCCGCTCCCGGGGGTCCGACGCATAGTCCAACCCGAGTACCGGCAGTTCCACCCGAAAACTAGTCTCTCCGGCAAGATCGACGGTGCGCTCGATGGGTTCGAGCGCCGAGAAGGCTATCGGTTGTGCCGCCAGCATCCGGTCGCCGGACGAGACTCGCAGAGTATCAGTCAGGTTCCCGAACGCGTTGATGGCGATCTTTACCCTACCCTCTTCGCGGCTGACGTGCATCGCCCCGTCGCGGGAAGCGTCCGTCAACCCGCCGGTGCCTTCCAGGGGAAACCACGTCTCCGACCAGCGGTCGGCCGCGCCGGGATCGAACCCGACCTGCGTGATCGGATTCACGTCCGTTCCGGGTGCATACTGCACGAACAGTCGGCCGGCCTGGAACTCGACGTACTGCCCATCGGTGTCGGTGAGCAGGTCCTCCCACACGCCCCCTTGGCGGGATAAGGCCCAGAGCCAGAGCTTCTGACCCGGCATCTCTTCGTAGCGCGACCAGTGGCCGAAGCCGTAGTCGTCATCGTGGTAGTAGCCGCCGAAGAAGTCGTTCAATTCGCCGACGACGTGATAGGACTTGTGCCCTTCAAACCTGTTGTTGTCGTATGCCGGCAGGTAGCGGCCGACGGTATCGACGGGCCACGCCCGCTTCGCACCCGAATGCGCGAGGTAGGCGTTGCCGGGAATGGACATCTCGAGGTCGTCTCGCGCGAACGCCGCCGCCGTCATCCAGTTGTAGTAGGGTTGCTCGAGCGGAGTCGGATTGTACCAGAGGACGTTCGTCTCGAAATACGCTCGGTGAGCGGGCAGGCGGATCTCGACGCGCCAGTGGGTGCGGGACGGCAAATCCATCGCCCCAACGAAGCAACTCACACTCCCATCCGGGTTCTCGCGCAGGGCGTAATCGACGGGCGCGGCCGTGGACGGTGTGTGGCCGATCACGCCGAAGTTGAACTCGATCCCGCCGGACGTCCACGGACCGCGTAGCGCGATGTTCCTGAACTTCATCACCTCGTTGCGATAGATGAATTCGTGGCCCGTGCTCTTCACGACGGCGCCCCACACCTTCCCGCCGGCCTCGGGCAGCACGAAGACTTCGATGAGGTCGTTCTCGAGGTGAACGACCTTCCATTCACGCGGGACCCCGTCTTTCGCGTATCCGTCGAAGGAATGGTACGGATACAAGCGGGCATCGCGCGTCAGGATCGGTATCGGGTTGGGCTCGGAGAACGGATAGGTCGTCAGGACTCGCGTTTCCTCCGAGATGCGCGCGGTCTGCGCGGCGGCACTAGTACCCAGCGCGACGAGCGCGGCGATCGAGAAGATCGTAGTGCGAGACAACTTGGACGGGCGCATGGCAAGCCTTTCGCTGAGCGAGCAAGTCTCGGAATGTTTATTCCGCGGGCGCGTTCGTCACGCCCTCGAAGTCGAAGCTGACAGGTAAGAGCCTTCCGCCGGCGGTTTGCACCGCCGTCTTTACCGCCTCGGCCGCGTCGGGGCGCGCGACAAAGAGCATGCAGCCGCCGGCGCCCGCCCCGCACGCCTTGCTGCCGATGGCACCGGCCGCTTTGGCCGCGGACTCGATCCGCTCCATCGCCGCGGTGGTTTGCCCCGCGTCCAACGCCTGCTGATGCCGCCAGTTCGCTTCGACGACCTCTGCCAGCGCGTCGATGTCGCCTGCGGCTAGCGCATCACGGGCGGCGATGGCGGCGTCGTGGATTCCGTCGAGGGCCTCTACGATCTTCCGATCGCCCGACTCGAACCCGAGCATCACGCGAGCGATAGTATCTCCCGAGATACGCGAGCCGCCCGTGTAGCAGAGGACGAGGCGCGACTCGAGCTTGCGCAGGAACTCGGGCTCAAGCCTCAGACGCGTGGCTGTCACCTCGGGGTCCCGAAACTCGAGCGACAGAAAGCCGCCCAGCGCGGCGGCGTATTGATCTTGTTTGCCCCCGGCTACCTGCAGTTCCTCGGTCTCCAGCAGGTGGGCCATCTCGGCCGCCGCCTCGGGGTTCAGCGGAGCGCCGGCGGCCGCATGGGCCGCCGTGACCAAGGCCACGCCCAGGGCGCCGGAGCCACCGAGGCCGCTGCCGGCCGGCACCGTACTGCGAGCCCTGACCTCCCAGCCTTCGCCCAGTCCGCTGCGCCTCACCGCGGCCTTGATCAGATCGAGCTTTCCATCGTAGACCAGTTCGCGGGTCGACTCGACTTCGAGCGACTGGCGCAGGTCGGCGGAGGCGAGACGGATGCCGACGGCGCGCTTGCGAACCTCGACGAGGACGTGCAATGCGACCGCCACGTTGGCCACGGCGCCGCCGCGGCGTGTTGAATACGGCGGTACGTCGGTCCAACCGCCGGCGAAGTCGATCCGCATGGGCGCTCGAGTGATCATGGCTGCACTCTAGGCTGGGCCGTTTGGAGGGGCAACCGGAGCTTGCTGACACGCCGAATCCGAGGCCATCTTTCGGCCCGTGCGATGGATGCTGCCGGCCGGCCGGATGCCGGCACGAGCGTGATAAGCTGGCCCAACCGGAGAAAAGCGAATGGCAACGAAGATCAAGCTCGAAGACGTGTTCGCGACGATCGACCGAAAGGATGCCGACGGTATCGCGGCCTACCTGACCGACGACGGAGTCTTCCGGTTCGGGAGCCAGGAGCCCGTTCGCGGACGGCAGGCGGTGCGTGAATATGTCGCCGGCTTCTTCGGGGGGATCAAAGCGCTGCGGCACCGCCTGGGCGATCGCTGGGAAGGCGACGCCTCGCTCGTATGCGAGGGTGAGGTCACCTATACGCTGCTGGGCGGCCGGGACGTGACGTTGCCGTTCGTGGATGTCTTCCGTCTCGAGGGCGACAAGATCAGCGATTGGCTCGTCTACGTCGATCCGGCGCCGATGGCGGGCTGAGCGCACGCCCGGCGCCGGCCGCCGCCGCCGACGGTCGCTCAACTCCCTAAGACCGCCCCCAGCACCGACACCCCTGCGCCCCGGGCCGCGTCCATCGCGGCGACGACTTCCTCGTAGACGACATCGCCGTCGGCCTTGATGAACAGCACCTTGTCGGGCCGGTTCATGTACAGCTGCCGCAGCGAAGTCTCAAGGTTGCCCGCGGCAATCGGTCGCTTATTGATGCTGTAGTTGCCGTCGGCGTCGATCTCCAACACGATCGGTGGCGCGGACGCCGTCGCTTCGCTGTGCTTCTCGCGCGGGATCTGCAGATCGATGGTCTTGAGCAGCATCGGCTGCGCTATCATGAAGATCGCGAGCAGCACCAGCAGTACGTCGATCATCGGCGTCATGTTGATGTTGGCGATGTTTCCCGACCTCTTGCTGTTCCCAATTTCGCACGCCATTCGATTCACCTCTTCGACAAGTCCGCAGAGGCCTATCTGGTTTCTTCGGACTCGCTTCCAGGACGTTTCTCCGTGACCGCGCCGACGACGCGCGCGCCGGCCCGCCGAGCCAGGCTCATGGCATCGAGGATCTCTTGGTACTTCAGGTCGCGATGCGCTTTGACGAAGAGCACCTTATCGCCCGGCCGCGCGGCGAACTCGGCCATCAGAAGCTCGAGCGCACCATCGCGAGGGATGGTGCGCCTGTTTAGGTAATAATTGCCGTCGCGATCTATCCCGAGCTCAACGCGTTCTTCCCGCTCGGTTCGGGCCTTCAAGTTCTCGCCCCGTGGAACGTCGACCTGAAAGCCCGCGACGATCGCGGGCGTGACGACCATGAAGATGATCAGCAGTACCAACATGACGTCGACCATGGGCGTCACGTTGATGCCCGCCATCATGTTCGTGCTGCTCAACAGGGGATACCGTTTCATCGTAAGCGCTCCGCTAGTAGGCCGGGACAATCTGGCCGGCGACAGCGGCTCCCACCTTCTCTTCGTTTGGCACCTCGGCCCTGGGAACGTCCGCTGTACCGGACAGGTAGTCGACCAGCTCCTCGACCGCGTACGTCAGCTCCATGGCGACGAACTCGATCCGGTTGGTGAAGTAGTTGTACAGCCACACCGCCGGGATGGCGACGAGCAGACCGACCGCCGTCGCGACAAGCGCCTCCGCGATGCCGGCCGATATCGCCGCGATGCCTCCACCGCCGGCGATGGCCATCCCCGAGAAGGCGTTCACAACGCCGACGACTGTGCCCAACAGGCCGACGAATGGGGCCGTGGCTCCGGTCGTTGCCAGCACTCCCAGGCCCTGTTTGAGCTGCGCGACCTGCTCGAGGCCCCCCAACTCCGCGGTTCGCTGGACGCTGGCGATCTCGTCGGTCGTGAGGCTGCTGCGCTCCGATCGTCGGAACTTCGCTGATGCGAAGACCCGGCGGAGGCTCGCGGCCAGGTGGCTGTCTTTGTAGCGTTCGACGAGCCAGCCGGATTCTGCGAAGTCTCGCTTCCGCAGAGCATCCGAGAACAGCCGCGAGAATTCCAGCGTCGCTTTCCGCGAGCGGCGAAACTGCAGCCCCTTGCGGATCGCGACCGACGCGACGTACACGGACATCAGTAGCAGGACGATGATGATGCCTCGGGCAAACCAGCCCATCGTCTCCCATAGCTCTAGCAACGACATATTCATTTCAACTTTCCTCTCTGTTGTCTATTTCTACCAGCGGTCTGTCGCCGGTCGACTACCGATTCCATCAGCGGGGCCTGAACTCGATTGGTATCACGACCCAGACAGGCACCGGTGCGTCGCTGTTCAGAGCGGGCTTGAAGCGCATGAGCTCTGGAATCTCGAGCGCTGCCTGGTCGAAGGCCTCGCGGCCGCTGGATCTGTTGATCGCGCTCGTCACGACCCGACCCGCCTCGTCGATCAGGATCCACAGCAAGACCGTCCCGCTCGCGCCGACGCGCCTCAGCATGCGGGGATAGAGCTCCCTCACCGCTTTACTGATTTCGTCCCGGTTGAGCAACACGGGTGCGACCGTGTAGGGCGTCAAGCTCGGCTCATCCTCGATACTGGCAACGACCTTTTCCTCCGCGTTGAGCGCGCCTCCGTCGCGGCCGCCTTCGACACCTTCTCCGGTGAAGTCGGATTCATCGAAAACCACGCCGGAAGAGGCAGGCAGCTCATCGGGAACCTCATCCGGCTCCGCCAGCGTCTGAAAGCCGCCAGCATCCTCCAGCGCCGGAGCTTCCACCTGCGGTTGGAGCGGCGGTGCCGGGGCCTCTCGCGGCGGTGGTGGCGGTTCCGGCTCACGAATCGGCGGCTCTGGATGCGGCGTCGGCTCGCGTGCCTGGGCGTGAATTTCCATGAAGGTCACCTGTTCCTCCGGCTCGGAGATCACGCCTCTTCCGAACGCGAGCGTGGCCCACACGGCGCCCGCGACGACCATGACATGAAAGGCCACGGACGTGATGGTCGCCGTGGCCGTGGACCCGCGGGCTCGCTTCGGCTTGCTCGCGAGCAGTTGCCCGAACAGTTCTTGAGATCCCGCCTTGTGCCGACCGTCTGTGTCCATTTCTCCCCACCGTCGGTTCAACCAGTGGACTCAGCGAAGCACAGAAGTTGACCCAAAGATCGGCGCGTCGATCAAGTGGGAGTCAAGAATAAGTCAGCGCAAATCAGTGACGATCAGGTGACAATCAGGTGGGTGTCACGTAGCTATCAGTTAACCGTCAATCGGGCGCGAGAAGGGCGAGAAAGAGTAGAGGGATGTGGCGGTGGCGCTGCGTGACAACGAATGCGGTGATGGGCCGCTGCGCAGGCAAGGGTGTCACATCATCGCCTTCGCTTCTTTGTACTGGGCGAGAAATAGGAACAGCCAGGCGAGAACGAGATAGAGGATCACGGGGACGGGGCTGCTTCCGGCGGCAAGCTCGGCAAACGCGCTGAGATATGGAGCCCCGAGCGTTCCGCAAAGGTACCACATGGCGATGATCAGCCACACGTAACCGGTAAGTCGAAGATCGGCGATGGTCTTGGCTGCACCCTCGAGGTTCGCCCTGCGCTTTGCCCAAAACCAGAGCATCAACAGAAAGAGGGCCAGGATTAGGCCGCCGAGCACGCCGAACACCGGTGGTCGGTGTGTGCCGGTGGGCGCGAACTGTATCAACGTCAGTGCAAGCACCATCCCGATCCCGAAGGACCAGATGTGTGTGCCCTTCGACCCGACGCGCAACAGGATGCCAACTCCTGCCAATATCGAGCCAGCAGGAACCGAGAAGGCCCACAGCCAAAACAAAGGCTTGTCCAACGCCCAGGCTGTCTCGCTGATCTCCTCGAGTGTCAGGGTCCTGAACGTGTCGGTGAACCACCAACTCGCGAGCCAGCCCATTCCAACCATGTAGGCGATGCCTATCCAGAAGAGTGTCAGCCCGACCGCTCGTTTGGAAATCATAAGGCCTCCGCTTCGCAGCATGCGCATGCCGCGTGTGCCCTTCAAGCTAAGGACCGTGCTGCCGCCGGGCCAGCGAGAGGTCGTCCACTGCGGCCGGTTGCCTGGCAGGTTCGCGCTTATTCCTCAAGGCCCTCGGATTCGGCCGGCTCTTTCGGCTGGCCGGCGTTCGTTGTACGGTGGCACTTGTTGGTGAAGAACGGGAGAGCCAGAGGAAGGTGCCGTTGTCGGGCAATCGAGAAGCGGTGTCGATAGCGATAGGAATGAATCCGGTCGCGTTGAGCGCGATCCTCATGTTGACCGCTGTCCAATCGTTCGCCCCGGCTTCGGCAGCGGCTCAGATCGGTGAGGTTGACCTTCAAGGCGAAGGTTGCGTGCTCGCCGAGCATCGACGGGGCTCGTCCGCTCGCCCGCTCACGGGAGACTACCTGGGTCAGCAGCCCCCGGGGGAGACGCCCGAGCTGTTCGCGCCGGGCGTGGTCTCGACCTGTAAAGAGCACAGCGCCGCCATGTTCACGCCCGACGGGATGGAGATGTACTTCGGGAGGATGTTCCCCGCCGCGATCTACTTCATGCGGCAAACCGACGGGCAGTGGACATCGCCGGAGTTGGCGCCGTTCTCGGAACAGCACAACGACTTGTATCCGTTCCTGTCGACCGATGGACAAGTCCTAGTCTTCTCGTCGAACAGGCCGCTCGAAACCGGCGGGGAACCTATAGGCCGCCAGCTGCACTTGTGGATCGTCAAGTGGACGGCCGAAGGGTGGTCGGAACCCACACGCCTCGATCTAGCCGTAGACTCACCGGTCCGCCTGGGCGGCCCGGCCATCGCCGGCGATGGGACTCTCTACTTCAGCCAGCGAGTCGAATCTGCCTCCCAAGATATCTTCATAGCTCGTCGTGAGGGCGACGGGTACGGTACTCCGCGCAACCTCGGAAGTCCGATCAACAGCGACCAGCCCGAGCATTCGCCCTTCGTTGCGCCCGACGGAAGCTATATCCTCTTCTCGTCGTTCCACAGCAGTCAAGGCAGAAGCGATTTGTTCGTGAGTTTCAGGGCAGAGGACGGGTCTTGGACGCGACCTCGGAACCTGGGCGCGCAGGTCAACTCGCCTTGGAAAGACGAATACCCCTACGTCAGCGCGGACGGGAAGTACCTGTTCTTCAACAGTAACCGACCTTCGTCGCTGTATGAGTCCCCGATCCCCGATGGGCCTGGGAACATCTACTGGGTCAACGCAAGCGTCATCGAAAAGGCGCGCCCCGAAGGAAACGAGCAGTAGGGACAGATCATGCTTTTCAAGCGACGTACTCGATCGTCTTCTCGAGCGCTCGACGCCGACACCGTCTTGGGAATTGGTGGGCTGCGGTTCAAGCTCTGCGCGGCTCTGCTATCGATCGCGCTGACCGGGTGTGCTGTCAAAGCGGCACGCGTGCCGGACGATGTTCTGGTGATAACGAACGGAACGATCATTGACGGCACCAAGAGAACGCCGGTCGCCGATGGCGCAGTGATTGTCCGGGGGAATCTCATTCTGGCTGTTGGCGAGGCGGCAAGCTTAGAGATTCCTCAGAGTGCCAGAATGTTCGATGCCGGTGGCGGTACCATCATGCCTGGCATCATCAACTCGCACACGCACAGTACGGACAGTCCTGCGATCCGCCGGACGTTTTTGACCGACGGTGTCACGACGGTCTGCAACGTAGGGACCTCAATGGCTCAGCTTTCGGGCTTCGCGGAGGCCTCGGTGCCCGAGGGCCTGTCAGCGAGGGGCTTCTGGGCAGGGCCGATCATCACGGTACCGGGCGGCTACCCGGGTGCCGTATACGGCTCCCAGTTCAGCTATGAGGTGGCAACGGCAGAAGAAGCTCGAAATGCGGTGGTTGATCTCCTGAGTCGCGGGGCCAGCATGATCAAAATCGCGCTGGCTCCCGGCGATCCCCGCGACCCCTGGCCCGTCCCCGACCTTGAACTGGCGCGTGCTATAGTCGAGGAAGCTCACAGTCGCAGTGCTCTCGTTCGCGCTCACGTGTTCGAGCCGTACCTCGTAGAGGACATCATCCTCCCTGCCCGCATAGATGTCATAGAGCACTCACCCTTCCCGATCTTGTCTACCGAAGAAGAGAACAGTGTCCTGGAGAGCGACGACCCGCGTACTCAACTGTTCGACGTCGTCGCGCCAGAGTTCGAGAAGTTGCTCGCCCGGGTAGTAGAGCAGGGCGTGGTGATGGTACCGACGCTGGATGGGCATATCGGCGGCCTGTTCAAGAAGCATGATCGTTCGAATGTCGAACAGATCGTCGTCGATGTGCACGTCGAAGCTGTTCGCCGCTTTCATGCCTTAGGTGGAGTTCTGGCGCTCGGGAATGACTACGGTGCCATCCCCGCCGTCGAATTGGGAATGCCTTTGACGGAGATGAAACTGCTCTTGGCGGCTGGTCTGACTCCGCTGGAGGTGATCGAGGCGAGCACTCGGAGCGCGGCCTACGTATGCGGACAAAGTGATTCGCTGGGTACCCTCGAGCCCGGAAAGCTCGCCGATATCATCATCGTGGATGGCGATCCGTTGGCCGGTCTCGAGGCGATGAACAGAGTGGTCGCCGTCATCAAGGGCGGTGAACTCGCTTACTCGGAGAACTGACATGTCCGATGCAGTGCAGTTCGTTCACGCCGTTCGAAAGGACCTGCGGGAGATCGACGAGTACATCCGGGCGCACCCCTATCCCGAAGCGTTAGGGAAGGGGGAGGTCTCGCTCGAGGCGCTGCGGGCGTTCCC
>JBDHHL010000139.1:0-14837 GCA_039589375.1 Gemmatimonadota bacterium
CGGCGGCTGCCGACTCCCAGGGTGAGATGCCGTCCGTGAGGACTGAGATTGATACGGCGGAGATCACGCTGGGAGGAAGGATCAATCTTCTCGTCAGCGTCGAGCACGATGCAGGCACCGTGGTGGCGTGGGCCGACTCGCTCGACCTCGGCCCGTTCGAGGTCCTGCAAGCCGTCGTGCTGGAACCGGAGCAGGTGGGCGATCGCGTGCGCTCGGCGGCGCGGCTCACGCTCACGGCGTTCGAGTTGGGCGAACTGGAGTTGCCGAGCTTCGATCTGAGCGTCGGCGGACCCGATAGCGCTTCCGTGGCAGTGCTGTCCACGGATGCCTGGACGGTCACAGTGGTCAGCGTCGGGCGCGACGAGTCCGGCGATATCCGCGCTATCAAGGGTCCACTGGAGATCCCGCGGAACTTGCTGCTGTTGCTGCCGTGGCTGGCGGGTTTGGCGGCGTTCGTCGCGGCGGCCTACTGGCTCTACCGGCGTCATCGGTCGAAGCGTAGGCCGGCGGAGCTTCGAGTGCCGGTCGTCCCGCCGCGGCCGCCGCACGAGGTTGCGTATGAGGCGCTGGAGAAGCTCGAGCGATCGGGCCTGCTCGAGAAAGGCAAGGTCAAGAGTTTCTACATCGAGGTGTCTGACATCATCCGCGCGTACGTCGAGGGTCGCTACGCCGTCGAGGCGATGGAGATGGCGACGTACGAGGTCATGGCTGGTTTGGAAGGGGCCGGAATAGAGGCCGAGACGCGGCTCGAGTTCGAGCGGTTCTTCGGCGAGTGTGATCTGGTGAAGTTCGCGAAACTGGTCCCCGACCAGGCGTCGTGTCGGGTGATCGTGCCGACCGCGCGGGGTCTGGTGGATGCGACGAAGTTTGTGGGGGCCATCGGAGCGCCGGAGCTCGCGAGTGTCTCATCCGGGGTGGAGGCGACGCGGGGATGATCCATCGACTCGCCGATCCGAACTACCTTTTCTTTCTGGCGGCACTGCCGCTGCTTGTCTACTGGTATGCGGCGCGGAGGGCGCGAAAGGGCGGCACCCTACGCTATTCAAATGTGAGGACGCTCAAGCGTTCCGATCGCGGCCGCGCGGTCCGATACCGTCACGCGCTGTTCGCGATGCGCTTGCTGGCGCTGGCGGCGCTGATCGTGGCGTTCGCCCGGCCGCAAACCGGCGTGACCGGCGAGAACGTGACCACTGAGGGGATCGACATCGTGCTCGTCTTGGACGTATCGAGCTCGATGCTGGCAGAGGACCTAGAGCCGAACCGTATCGAGGCGGCGAAGCTGGTGGCGGCGGATTTCGCAGGCGGTCGCACGAACGACCGCGTCGGGCTAGTAGCGTTTGCCGGTGAAGCGTTCACGCAGGCGCCGCTAACGCTCGACCACCATGTGATCGTCGATCTGCTCTCCCAACTGGATGTGGGGATGATCGAGGACGGCACGGCGGTCGGCATGGGTCTTGCCATGGCGGTCAAGCGCCTCCAGGACAGCGAAGCTGAGTCGAAGGTAGTCGTGCTGCTGACCGACGGCCGCAACAACCGCGGCGAGATCGATCCCGCTACGGCGGCGCAGGCCGCGCAAGCGCTGGGCGTAAGAGTCTATGCCATCGGCGCCGGTAGGCGCGGCACGGCTCGTGTCCCGGTGGACGATCCGTACTTCGGGAAGCGCTACGTGCAGATGCGCGTTGATATCGACGAAGAGGCTTTGCAGGAGGTGGCTGAACTGACCGGCGGCCGATATTACCGTGCTACGGATCGTGAGAGCCTGGAGAACATCTATCGAGAGATCGACGAACTGGAGACCACCGAGATCGAGGTAGAACACTACACCCGCTACGGCGAGCTATTCCTCTACCCGTTGACTTTCGGTCTCGCGTTGCTGGTGCTGGAGCTGGCGCTGGGCAACACGGTACTGAGGAAGATACCGTGACGAATTCTGAGAAAGTCTGAGAGCCATGTTCCGGTTCGGTTTCCTGGAAGCGCTGTACGGGCTCGTACTGGTCCCGCTGTTGGCGGCCTTCCTCTGGCTCATGCTGCGACGGAAGCAGAGAGCGCTGGAACGGTTCGGCGAATCGGATCTGGTGCGGAAGCTGTCGCAGACGGTGAACCGGCGCGGGCTGATGGTAAAGCGTCTGCTGCTCCTAGCCAGCGTTGCGCTAACGGTCATGGCACTCGCAAGGCCGCAGTTTGGCACGCGGGTGGAGACGGTGCGGCGCGAAGGGCAGGACATCGTCGTGGCTCTCGACGTCTCGAACTCGATGCTGGCGGAGGACATCTCTCCCAGCCGGCTGGAGAAAGCGAAGCTGGCGGTGATGCGAATGATCGACCAGCTGGATGGAGACCGGATCGGGCTCGTGGCCTTCGCCGGCGAAGCGTTCGTGCAGAGCCCGCTGACAACGGACTACGCTGCGGCGACGCTCTTTCTGGGCGCGATGGAGCCGGGCCTGGTACCGGTACAGGGCACGGATCTCGGCGCGGCGTTGGCGGTTTCGCTGGGCGCTTTCGACGAACAGGAACGAGAGCACCGGGTGATGATCGTGATCACGGACGGTGAGGATCACGAAGGCGCGATTGACGTTGCGGTGACTCAGGCTGCGGAAGCGGGCATAAGGATCTACACCGTGGGTATCGGTTCTTCGGACGGCGTGCCGATCCCTGACTTCGACGAACGCGGTCGCCGCCGCGGCTTCAAGCGCGACGCCGACGGAAACGTGGTCACCACGAAGCTGGACGAGGCGACGCTTCGACGCATCGCCGACGATACCGATGGCCGGTACTTCCGGGCGACGGCTCGGGGCACCGAGCTATATGCGCTTACGGACGAGATCGCGGAGATGGGCGGACGCCAGATCGATGCACAGCAGCTGACGCAGTTCGAGGAACAGTACCAGATCTTCCTGGGCCTGGCCATCGCGCTGTTGTTTGCGGAGTTCCTGGTGCCCGATCGCCGGCGGCTGGCGGCGGAGTGGAAGGGGCGGTTCCAGTGATGGATTTCGTTCGTTCCGAGCTGACTCGATGGAGGCTGCGGAATGCCGTGGCGACGGCGGCCTTGACCCTTGTCGCGACAGCGTTGGTGCCGACCGAGGCGCTCTCGCAGCGGGGTCGTTCCGAGGTGAAGGAAGGGAATCGGCTTTACTCCGAGGGCCGCTACGGCGAGGCGCACGAGAAGTACCTGGAGGCGCTGCGAGCCGCTCCGAATTCGCCGCTGATCCGCTTCAACGATGGCAACGCGCTTTATCAGAGCCAGGAGTTCCAGCGTGCTCTGGACGCCTACCGCGAGGCGATCGAGAGCGGCGACGGGGCGCTCGAATCCAAGGCCTGGTACAACTTGGGCAACGCGTTCTACCGGCATCAGCAGTTGTCCGAAGCGCTGGATGCCTACAAACAGGCGTTGCGAAGCGATCCCACAGACGAGGATGCCAAGCACAACCTGGAACTGCTGCTAGAGCAATTGGAACAACAGCAGCAGCAACAACAAGAGCAGCAGGACCAGGGTCAGGGCGAGGATGAGAGCGCGGGCGAGGGCGAGGGCGAGGACGAGGAGGGCGGCGAGGATAAGCGGCAGCCGCAAGCTGAGGAAGGCGAGGCGCAGGCTGAGCAGGAGCAGCGGCAGGAGCAGCAGCCGCAGCCGGGAGAGATGAGTCGCGAGGAGGCAGAGCGCTTGCTTCAGGCGATCAAGGAGGATCCCGAGAAGATCGCGCGGCAGCGAGTACGAACAGGGCGGCGCAAGCTGAAGAAAGATTGGTGATGCGTAGCTGGGTCACTCGTGTTTCGGGCTGGTTGGTCGTCCTCGCCTTTGCCGTGGCAGCGCCGGCGAAGGCACAGGACATCTCTGTGCGTGCCTACCTGGACAGGAACGAAGTCGGTGTCAATCAGCTGTTCGTTCTGAACGTGGAGATCAGCGGCACACAGGAAGTGGAGTCGGAGCCGGACCTTCCTGACCTGAGCACCTTCGCGACGTATCTGGGGAGCGGCACGTCCACATCGATGCAGATGATCAACGGGCAAACGACGGTCTCGTTGACCATGCAGTACCGTTTCCAGGCGGCCAAGGAGGGGACGTTCGAGATCGGTCCCGTCGAGCTGCGGGCTGGCGGCAAGACACATCGCACGGAGCCGCTGAAGATCACGATCACCTCGACGCCTTCGCCGACCCGCCCGGGCGCTCAGCCGCAGGCGTCTCTCGACCTCGAGCCCGAGGACCTGTTCGTCACCGCCGAAGTAAGCCGGCGCAGTACGTACGAGAACGAGCCCGTAATCGTCGAGTACCGCATCTATACGCGGGTGAACGTCGACTCGTACAGCATCACGCGTTTGCCGGGGACGGCGGGGTTCTGGGTGGAGGAGTTCACCGAATCCGGTTCGCCGCGCGCCGAGCGTGTGGTCCGCGAGGGTGTGCAGTACGTCACCGCACCGATCCGCAAAGTGGCGCTCTTCCCCACGGGGCCGGGCAAACGGACCATCGAGCCTCTGGCCATCGAGGCGCAGGTCCGCGTGCGCCGCAGGTCGCGCGACGCGTTCCGCGATTTCTTCGGCGAGTCGTTGTTCGGAACGCGGGTACCCGTTGGGGTCGCATCCGAGCCGATCGATATCGAGGTGCTGCCACTACCCGGCGAGGGGCGACCCGCGGACTTCAGCGGGTTCGTCGGCCGGCTCGAGCTGAATAGCTCGCTGGACCGGGCACGGGCCGAGACGAACGAGGCCATCACGTTCCGCCTTCGGATGAAAGCGGAAGGGAACGTCCGCGCCTTGCCGGAGCCAGAGATCGATTTTCCAGCTGACTTCGAGGTGTACCCGCCCGACGTCTCGGAAAAGGTCGACCGGAGCGGGAACCGTGTGTCGGGTACGAAGACGTTCGAGTACGTCCTCGTCCCGCGCGCGCCGGGCTCGAAGACGGTTCCGACGGTCGAGCTCAGCTACTTCGACACCAGCCGTCGCGCCTATGCTAAGGCCGCCAGCGAGCCGCTGGCCGTAGAGGTCACGGGGGAAGCGGTGGAAGGTCCGGTCATCGCGGGCCGCGCCCGGGGCGGGATCGAGCAGCTGAGGGAGGACATCCGCTTCATCTATATCGCGACGCCTAGGTTCCGGCCCATCGGCCGCTCGCTGTTCTCCGCCCCCGGCTTCTGGATCGTGCTTCTGCTGCCGCTGCTGACCGTCGGCGGCGCGTTGGGACTCCGCCGCCACCGCGACCGCTTGGAAGGCGACGTCGCCTACGCGCGGCACCGGCGCGCGGGACGCATGGCCAAGAGACGGTTGGCGCACGCGCGATCGCTTCGATCGACCAGGACGCAGCGTGAGTTCTACGCCGAGGTCGGCCGCGCGCTGGAGGGCTTTCTCGGCGACAAGCTGAACCTGGCGGAGGCGGGCCTGATCACCGAGGAGGTGAGCGCCCGGCTGCAGGCGCGGGGCGTCTCCGCCGAGGCGGTCGACGAGTATTTTGCCTGCCTCGGAGTCTGCGACCGACAGCGGTTCGCCCCGTCCGAGACGAGCCTCGACGAGATGGATGCGTTTCTCGATCGCGCCGCCCGTGCTATGACCCGGCTGAGTGAGGAGTTGGCGCGGTGATGCGGGCACGAGGCTTTGGGTTGGCGATCGTCATGGCGGTCGCGCTCGTTTCGGCCGCGCGCGCCCAGGAGAGCTTCTTTGAGGACGGCAACCGTCTGTACCAACAGGGTGACTACGAGGCGGCTCTGGAGAACTACGCGCGTATCGTCTCGGCGGGATTCGAGAGCGGCGAGCTCTACTACAACATCGGCAACACCTACTTCAAGCTCGGTCAACTTGGTGAGTCCATACTGTACTACGAGCGGGCGCAGCGGCTGCTGCCCGGAGACGAAGACGTGCGTGCCAACCTCGACTTGGCGCGTTCGCTGACGGCCGACGAGATCACGCCGCTGCCGCGCTTCTGGCTGTTTCGCGCCGTTGGCTGGTGGGTGTCCCTGCTACCCGCGTCTACGCTGGCTCTGCTGGTTGGCGCCGGATACCTCGTCGCGATGGCGGGACTGGTGGCCCTGATCTTCAGGCGGGGCACCGTTCTGGCAAGCTGGGCACGCGGCGTCGTGATAGCCGCGGCCGCGCTCACACTCATTTTCGGTGTCAACCTCGCCGTCGCGGAATTCGGGATCGGCCAACACGAAGAGGCCATCGTCATGGCCGAAGAAGTACCGGTCCAGAGCGCTCCCACCGACGATCGGGCGCTCCAGGTCTTCACCATCCACGAGGGCACGAAAGTCCGAATCGACCAGCGTTCCGACGAGTGGGTCGAGATCGTGCTGGAAGACGGCAAGGTGGGGTGGGTGCGGGCCGGCGTCCTCGAGGCGATCTAGGTTAGGTTGGCTGGGAGCGAGACGACCCGCTCCCAGCCTGTATCGACGACCCACATCCGGGCCGCGCCGTTGATTCCAGAATACCCTGATTGCGGGCTCAAAAAACCAGCTATATATTGCAATGCAATATATTTCATGGGCGCATAGGAGGCCGGTTTGTTCAGCTCGCAACTGAAGAAGGGCAGCGTCGAGCTGCTCGTCCTCTCCATACTCGACGACCAGCCGCGGCATGGCTACGACATCGGCAAGCTGATCGAGGCACGGTCTGGGGGCCGGCTGCAGTTCCGCATCTCCTCGCTTTACCCGATCCTCTGCCGCATGGAAAAGAAAGGCTGGATCAGCGGTCGCTGGGTTGAGAAGGCCGGCCGGCGCCGACGTCGCTACTACCGTTTGACGCCGAAGGGGCAGCAGGCGCTCGCCAGGGAACAGGAGACGTGGGTGGCGTTCGCCGCGGCGATCAACCAGGTGCTGGGACTGAGCCATGCGTGATTGGAAGCGATATGTCAGGAAGCGGCTCTCGCTGCCCGACGTGAAAGGCGGGAGCGACGAGCCGATCGTCGAAGAGTTGGCAGGTCAGCTGGAGGACCTTTACCGCGAGGCTTTGGAGCGTGGCGCTTCAGACGAGGAGGCGGACGCGTACGCGCTCGAAGGCCTCGGCGATTGGGATTCTTTGGCCGAGGACGTCGCTCGAGTCGGCAGCGCCGCGACGGTCACGGGAGCCGAGCGCTGGCTCGACCGAACCGAGGAGCGCGCTCGCGCCCGAGGCGGCGGCTGGACCTGGCTGGCGGATGTGCAGCGGGACGCGCGCTTCTCGTTGCGGACGCTACGCAAGAGCCCGGGCTTCACGGCCATCGCGTTGTTGACGCTGGGGCTGGGAATCGGCGCGGTGACGACGATCTTCAGTCTGGTGAACGGCATGCTGCTGAACCCGCTGCGCTACGCCGATTCGGAAGATCTCGTGTACATGTGGGAGAAGCTGGCATCGTTCGAGAACGCCGCCGTCACGTACCCCAACTTCCTCGACTGGCGCCAGCGGAATCGGGTCTGTACGGACCTGGCCGCCTTCAACGACGGTAGCATCAACCTGACCGGGACCGGCGACCCGGCGGAACTCGAGATGGTTCGCGTGTCCGCCTCGCTGTTCCCGATCTTGCGGCAGCAGCCACTGCTCGGCCGTCCGTTCCGGGAAGACGAAGACAAACTGGGCGCCCAGCCGGTGGTGATCCTGACGTACGGCTTCTGGCGGGACCGCCTAGGTGGAGATCCCGGCGTGATCGGGCAGACGCTGATGCTCGACGATTTCGCCTACGAGGTGGTGGGGGTGATGCCGGCGGACTTCGTGTTTCCACCGGCGGGCGGCGAGGTCGATATCTATACACCCATCGAGCAGTTTGCCCAGAACTGGATCAACAATCGGGGCAACCATCCGGGGATCGCGGTGATCGGCCGTTTGAACCCGGGCGCCACGCTCGAGCAAGCTCGCGATGACATGGAGCGGGTGGCGCTGGAGCTGGAGGCCGAGTACCCAGACACGAATGAAGGGAGCCGCGTGCACATCGCCTCGCTGCGGGACCGGATGACGCGCAACTCGCGCGAGCCGATCATGCTGCTGCTGCTCGCCGTGGGCCTGCTGCTCATCATCGCCTGCACCAACGTCGCCAACCTGGTGTTGGCGCGCGGCATCGCCCGCCAGCGCGAGATCGCGATACGTAGCAGCCTGGGGGCCAACGGACCGCGCATCGTCCGGCTGTTGCTGACGGAGAGCTTGACGCTCTGGGCGCTGGGCGGTTTGCTGGGGGTCGTCCTCGCGCGCGAAGCGACACGGGGCGTGGTCGCGCTACGCGGTGAGCAGATCTCGCCGCTTTTCGAGGTCGGCATCGATCTGAGAGTCGTGGTCTTTACCCTGGCGGTGGCGTTGCTGACCGGCCTTTTGTTCGGTTTGACTCCCGCACTGCGCTCGATGCGCCCGGACGTGGTCGAGCACCTGAAGGAGGGGAGCCGCTCTTCGGGAGGAGTGGGGCGCAACCGGCTGCGCAGCGCCCTCGTCGTGGCCGAAGTGAGCTTGGCCGTCGCTTTGCTGGTCGCGGCTGGGCTCACGGTTCGCAGTTTCGGCAAGATGGTGAATGCCAGGCCGGGTTTCGATCCGGAGGACGTATTGTCGCTCGAGCTGATCCTGCCTGCTGCTCGCTACCCGGATGAGAGCGGGCGCACGGCCTTCTACTACGAACTTCTGGACAGAGTGCGGGCGCTGCCCGGCGTGCGATCGGCGGCAACGAGCTATGTGCTGCCGATGGCGCCCGGCGGCTGGCAGACGGCGTTCCACGTCGAGGGCGAGCCGCCCGAGGAAGGCGCGGTCTACGCGTTTGCCGAGGTGAGCTCGGTATCGGGCGATTACTTCCGTACCATGGGCATCCCGCTGCTGACGGGCCGCGAGTTCACTCGACGCGATGGGCCGGATGCACCGCGGGTCGTCATCGTCGATGAGATGGTGGCGCAGCGCTATTGGCCGAACGACGAGCCGATCGGCAAGCGGCTGAAGTTCGGCAACTACGCCTCCGAGAATCCCTGGATGGAGGTGGTGGGCGTCGTCGGGCACGTGAAAGTGAACGGCGTGGTCGAGGAAGCTCTGAACCAGTTCTACGTCCCTCATGGACAGGACAACGACCGCGGTTACTACGTCGTGGTCAAGGCCGCGGGCGACCCCACGCAACTGGTCGAGCCGATACGTCGGGCGGTTCTGGCCATCGATCCAGCGCAGCCGATCGCATCGATCAACACGATGACCGAGTACATCCGCGCCAGCACCGAGGACGGGAAGTTCATGGCGCTGCTGCTCGGCATCTTCGCCGCCGTTGCGTTGCTGCTCGCGGCCGTCGGCATCTACGGCGTCATGGCGCAGGCGACGGCCGAGCGCGGCCACGAGATCGGGTTGCGGATCGCGCTCGGAGCCACCGACGGAGAAGTAGTGCGCATGATTCTGCGCCAGGGCATGGTCCGCGTGACCATCGGCGTCGCTCTCGGCCTCGCCTTGGCCGTGGCGCTCGGCCAGCTCATGGCGAGCACTCTGTTCGGCGTGTCGGCTCTCGATCCGGCGACGTTCGTTGCCGCGCCGCTCTTCCTGGCCGCTATTGCACTGGCGGCGAGCCTGGTTCCGGCGCGTCGCGCCATGAACGTCGATCCGGTACGCGCGCTGCAGACCGAGTAGAGCCCAGAGTATTCACTACGGCCCTCTGCCTTACCTGCCGCTGCCCGGCGTCTGGACGCGACCCGCCACGGCTATCCAAGGGTCGGGCTCGCGCCTCCGCGTTGTGCCGTCTCTGGCCACGTTGTAATCTGAGTGAGCCGAGGAGGTTCCTATGCTACGATGTGGGCGTACGCGGATTGAGTTGCTGCTGTTTGCGGCTTTCCTGTTGGCCGAACCGGCGGGCGCACAGACAACCTTCGACGTCTACTATCTTGGTGGCCAATCGAACATGGACGGCTTTGGGAAGGTAGATGAATTGCCCGAAGCTTTGAGGACACAGCAGTCCGGCGTGCTGATCTTCCACGGCAACCCGGCCGCGGACGACAGCACGATCGCCGGCCAGGGCGTGTGGGCCGAGTTGCGGCCGGGCCACGGAATCGGTTTCTCGTCGGATGGATCGGTCAATCACTGATCAAGTACTCGCGTGGCGGCACGTCGATCGATAGCGCGGCGGCCGGACGTTTCGGCTCTTGGGACCTCGACTACGGCGGGCAATCCGGCATCAACCAGTACGACCATTTCCTCGCCACCGTTCGCAACGCCATGGCGGTCGAGGACATCGATGGCGACGGAGTCCGGGACCAGCTCGTGCCCGCCGGGATTGTCTGGATGCAGGGGGAGAGCGATGCCGCATTCACGCCGGAGATAGCGCATCGTTACCAGGATAACTTGAAGGAGTTGATCGATCTCATCCGGGCGGCGTTTCGGGCGGACGACCTCCCAGTCGTGATCGGTAGGATCTCCGAGTCGGGACAAGATGAGGATGGGAAGGTGTGGGACCACGGGGAGATCGTGCGCGCGGCGCAGGCGGCCTTCGTGGCGGAGGACGGGGCGGCCAGTCTCGTGACCACGACGGATCAGTATGACTATTCGGACCCGTGGCACTATGACAGCTCCGGCTACATTGACCTCGGCCGGCGATTCGCGGAGGCCCTGTTCAAAATGCGGCGCGATCGCTGAGCACTATAGTTACACGAGGCGCCATCCGCATGTGCGGGTGGCGCTCATCCTTAGACCTCACTCCGAGACGATCATGAGACACGGACTACTCCTCTTGTCTGCAGCCGCCGTTTGCCTGAGCAGCGTTGCTGCCTCGACGGCGCTCGCGCAGGAGCCCTGCTGCAAGCTGATCGGCGAGTACGTTGCCGATGAGTATCGCGTCGCCGGCATCGCCGAGCGGCGCTTCACGCACGCCGAGTTGTGGGAGGCGCTGGACCCGTTCCTGGGCCGTGGCGGCGTGAGCTCGCGGGAGATCGCGCTTTCCGTGCAGGGACGAGCGATCCGCGCCGTTTCGTTCGGCTCGGGGCCAACGCGCGTCCTGCTCTGGTCGCAGATGCACGGAGATGAGTCGACGGCGACGATGGCTCTGACCGACATCATCCGCTTCTTCGCTGAGGGGAGCGGTGACCCACTAAACGCGCTCATTCGTGACCGGCTGACGGTGATCATGGTACCGATGCTCAACCCCGACGGGGCGGAGCGCTTCCAGCGGCGGAATGCTGTGGGAGTGGATGTGAACCGGGACGCGCGGCGCCTGGCCACGCCGGAAGGCCGCGCGCTCAAGGCGCTGCGAGACAGCCTCGACGCGGACTTCGGGTTCAACCTTCACGACCAGGACGCGCGGACCACGGCGGGAGAGGAGGGGAAGCAGGCTGCGATCGCCCTACTGGCGCCTCCGACGGACACCTCGCGCGCCTACGGGCCGGTCCGGGAGCGGGCGCGTCGGCTCGCGGCGCTAATGGCGACGGGTCTCGGCGAGATATTGCCCGAGCGCGTAGCCAAGTATGACGACACGTTCAACCCGCGCGCATTCGGCGACATGATCCAGCAGTGGGGTACGAGCACGATCCTGATCGAGAGCGGAGCGCTGCCCGGCGATCCCGAAAAGCAGAAGCTGCGACGCGTCAACGTGCTGCTGCTGCTGACGGCTCTCGAGGCGATCGCGACGGAGCGCTACGAGCAGGCCGACCCCGACGTATACGAGAACCTCCCGTTCAACCGGCGCTTGGCGAACGACCTCATACTGAAGGGTGGGCTGGTCGTGGTGCCGAACGGCGATCCGCTGCCGCTCGACGTGGCGCTGGTATACGAGGACGCGGTCGCGCGCCGCGGGCTTCAGCTCGGCGAGATCGGGGATCTGGACGACTCGGCAGCGCTGGACACGGTTGACGTGAGCGGTCTCTACCTGCACCTGGCGACGCCGTCCACCCTGGACCCGCAGGATTGGTGGCTGATCGGCGGCGAGCCCGTGGCCGTGGTGGTGCGCAAGGGTCCGGAAGCGGACGCCGAGGTCGTGATGCGCCTGCCGGAGCCCTCCGCAAAACACCGTCACTAGGAACGTGGCCGAAACGAACCCGTGAGGCGGATCATGAAGAAGCGTCATCTGTCATCTCTCCTCGCAGCCCTCTTGGCGATCTCCGGCATCGGAGCGGCCTGCGCACAGGTTCCCCCGACGCCGCTCGAGCGCATGGAACGGATGGCGCGCTCTGTCACGATCTATCGCGACACCTACGGCGTGTCGCACGTCTACGGGCCGACCGATGCCGCCGTCGCTTTCGGCGCCATCTACGCCCGCTGCGAAGATCGCTTCTACGAGCAGGAGCAGTCCTTCATTCAGGTCCTGGGCCGGCAGGCCGAGCTGATCGGCGAGGACGGCGTCAACGGCGACATCCTGATTCGGGCGCTGGAGATCGAGAGGCTGTCGAGGGAGGAATACGAGTCCGAATCACCGGAGATACGAGCGATCGCCGAGGCCTTCGCCGACGGGCTCAACTACTACCTGCTGACGCATCCGGAAGTGAAGCCGCTGTTGATCACGCAGTACGAGCCCTGGCACATCTTCGCCTTCTACCGCAACCTGGCCATGAACGTCGGCGCGACGGATATCGGGCTCGACGAGCTGGCTGCCTTGGCGCTGGCGGAGCGAGAAGCCGAAGGTTCGAACATGTGGGCCGTGGCGCCCGGCCGCAGTGCCAGCGGCAATGCCATGCTCTTCCTCAACCCGCACACGCCGCTGTTGCCCATGGCGGAGCATCACCTCCACAGCGAGGAAGGCTGGAACGTCTCCGGGCTCACGGGCTACAGCAACGTGCTCGTCCCGGTGATGGGACACAACGAGTATCTCGGATGGGCGATCACGGTCAACATCCCGGACATCGTGGACGTGTACCTCGAGACGTTCGACGACCCCGAGAACCCGCTCGCCTATCGTTACGGTGACGGCTACCGCATCGCGACCGAGTGGAAGGACACCATCAGGGTCAGCACCGACGACGGCATCGAAGAGCGAGAGGTTACGCTTCGTAAGACACACCACGGGCCCGTGCTGGCTGAGCGGGAAGGGAAGCACCTCGCGGTCCGGATGGCGGGACTGGAGGAGGGCGGCCTGTTTCAGCAGTGGTACCGCATGGGCAAGGCCCGGAACCTGGACGAATTCAAGCAAGCGATCGCGAGCTACGGCCTCGTCTATCACAACATCATGTACGCGGATACCGCCGGGAACATCTTCTACATCTACAACGGCGGCGTGCCGCGGCGCGCTCCGAGCTTCGACTGGAACGAGCCACTGGACGGGAGCGACCCGCGAACCGAGTGGCAGGGCTACCACGCGCTGGACGATCTGCCGCAGGTGCTGAACCCGCCCAGCGGCTGGATGCAGAACACCAACTCGACGCCGTTTCTGACGACCGCGGAAGCGAACCCCGACTCCGCGGCCTATCCGGACTACATGGTGCGAGAGGGAGACAACGCGCGCTCGCGCGCCTCGCGTCGCATCCTCACCGCGCAGGAAGAGTTCACGTTCGAGCAGTGGGCGCGCCTGGCGTTCGATACGTACTTCCTGGTTGCCGAGGAAGAGCTTCCTGGACTGGAAGCGGAGTGGGAAGCGCTGAACGCATCGAACCCCGAGCGAGCGGCTGCGACGCGGGAAGCTATCGAGCGGCTAGGAGCGTGGAATCGCCGCGGCTCCGTAGAGTCGGTCGCGACCACGCTGTTCGTGATGTGGCGAACGCGGATGCTGCGCCGCGGGAGCGAGCCGGCGTCGGGGGTCTCTGTGTTGGAGGACGTCATCGAGACGCTCGAGCGCGATCACGGCACCTGGCAGGTAGCGTGGGGCGAGATCAACCGTCACCAGCGGCGCGACGTGCGCGGCATGAGTCCACAAGCATTCAGCGACGAGCGCGAGAGCCTCCCGGTCCCATCCGCGAGCGGCGGCCTCGTAGGCACGATCTTCTCCTACGGCACGGTGCGGCCCGAAGGTTCCAAACGCAGCTACGGTGTGGGCGGTCATACCTACGTGTCCGTGGTAGAGTTCGGGGATCCCATCCGGGCGCTTTCCATCCTGCCTTTTGGACAGAGCGGCGACCCGGAATCGCCGCACTACTTCGATCAAGCGCCGCTCTACGTGACCGGCCGTTTCAAACCTGCGTGGTTCACGCTGGAGGAGATTGAAGCGAACCTGGAGTCCGAATACCACCCGGGCGAGCGGTAGGAAGCGGGAAGGGTTGAGCGTTACTCTTCATCTTCCGACGGGATGCCGTAGAGCGTGAAATTGCTGCCCTCGAAGACCGGGTTCCAGTGCAGCTGCAGCAACGGTTCGCCCGTCACTTCGTCCAGCGGCACCAGAACGTAGTCGACCTCCCGGCGCTGGACGATCTCCTCGCGAGCAGCGCGCGCTGTTTCGGGTTCGTAGAAGGTCGAAACGTCGAGCTGGCGTCCCTCGAAGTCCGGCAGTCCAGGAGCTGGATGCATGACGCCGACCACCTTGTAGTCGGTCAGCGCGCTGACCCGATAGGCCCAATCCAGTGGTGCCATCATGACCTGCACAGAATCGTCTTCGGGCCGATCGATGCGCGTGAGGTCCAGGTACTTGGCTGCCACCGAATTCGTTCCCACCCGCGCGCTCTCTCGCAAGTCCCGGACGAGGCTGTAGCTGTTGCCGGTGGCTATGCGAAGCTGAGCGTAGCCGGAGTAACCCGCCGTCGCCAGGAACAGGACGACCACGACCGCACTCCAGACGCGACCGCGCGAGCTGGACAGCACCCCTATCACGCATAGGTGCAGTACGAGCGTCACGTAGATGAGGTATCTCGAGAATAGGTACGGGAGATCGAGGATCAGATCGCTCGTGTGAATGGCGAGCGTGGCCCCCAGCATGAACAACAGGAAGAGACGCAGCCGGCGCTCCGTGATCAGAGGCAGCGCGAGCACGCCCAACCGTTCGGGTCCCACGCGCTCTTGCACGTTGCGGTAGAAGACGCCGAAGTCACCGATGT
>JBDHHL010000140.1:0-9946 GCA_039589375.1 Gemmatimonadota bacterium
GCCATCGATGATGATGGAGATGGAGAGCGGAAACGCAGGATCCTTGCTCGGATACGCATCATCTTCTCAGATCAGCTGCCCAGGCGACGGGTCAGGGAATCCAGAATCGAGCTCTCCAACGACCCGTTGGATGGGAGCGGTCGTCCGCCCAGCGGTCCTTCGCCACCCCCGACGGTGGCGATGATCGTGGGCGTAACGGTCAACCGCAGCCCGCCATCCGGTGCCGTTTCCATCGTGAGCTCGAGAACGTAGCGCCCACCTTCGTCACCGATGAAGTGCCGAAATTCCTCCGGTACCAGCCTCGCCAGATCTTCTGGGGTCACGGCCACCGACTCGCTGTTCAGGAACGCCTCGCTGCGCGATCCGAACGTGCTGAGCACGCTCGTCTCCAGCTCTTCCGCCAGGTCGGCCGAGAGCGCGTTCCGGGCGACGAGTTCGGCGGTGAGCGCGTCCACCACCCGGCTGGGATTCTGGGAGAAGACGGCGAAGTTCTGGAATTCACTCATCTGTTCATCCGTCTCGTAGGTACAAGCGAACGTGAAGGCAGAGAGCAAGAGAATGAGGCTCGGGGCCACGCGATTCGACATGACGCTCAATACTCCCCTCGCAAGCAAGAAATCATGCCCGACACATGCCCTCTAATCTAGGCCATTGCCCCGGAAGTGAAACAGAGTGCCAAATCACACGCCACACTACGAAGCCTGGCGATTCCGGGTTTCGGGCTGTCATATGACACAGTGGCGCCGTATTTTGCTCCTTGAGATATTCGCCAAGAACGCCAGCGCCGGTCGCTGCAAACGCCCTGGAGTCGGTAGATGGCGTGGCTCCTCCTGATTCCCCTGGTACCTGTCGCCGTACTCGTTACGCTGTGGCTCATCGGCGAGCGCGGCCACCTCATGCTTCCGTCCACGCGATCGGCTTTCCGCAAGGCGGGCGGTAGAGGCAGTAGAAGTCGAAGTGGCAGTGGGGTTGGGAGCAGGAATGGCAGGAAAGGGGCACTCCTCAACGGCTTACACGG
Source organism: Gemmatimonadota bacterium (assembly GCA_039589375.1). Taxonomy (GTDB): domain Bacteria; phylum Gemmatimonadota; class Gemmatimonadetes; order Palauibacterales; family KS3-K002; genus JASFMO01. The sequence goes on from JBDHHL010000140.1 coordinate 1,019, forward strand.
CTACGTGTACGGTCGCTGGCCCTACCAGTACATCCGTTTCTGCATCAATACCCTGCTTCCACGCATGTCGCCCGACTCGAAGCGGTGGTGGGCAGACCATTACCACGGCAAGGTTCTGCCCACGGAGCTGGCACGCCGAATCATTACCCTGGACCACGAGATCAAGCGCACCGATCTGGAGAAGATTATCCCCTACCCCACGGCACGCGACATCGTGCTGAAGGGGCCACCCAAAGTGGTCGTACTGGACTGTCCCTGCCGGCACGCCCGCGAGAACCCGTGCCAGCCCACCGATGTTTGCATGGTCGTGGGTAGCGGCGCATTCACGCTCGAGCATCTACCGAACAGGTCACGCCGGATCACGCAGCAGGAGGCGCTCGACCTGTTGCAGGCGGAGCACGAGCGAGGCCACGTCCATACCGCCTATTTCAAGGACGCCTGCGACAATCGCTTCTACGCGATCTGCAACTGTTGCGCCTGCTGCTGCGGCGGGCTGGAAGCGATGGTGAAGCACGGCGTGCCGATGGTCGCGTCGTCGGGATACGTGGCGCAGGTCGACGAGAGCGTCTGCATCGCGTGCGGCGATTGCGTCTCGGCCTGCCCGTTCGAAGCGATGTCTTTGAACGGCACCTCGGTCGTCGAATGGGAGAAGTGCATGGGCTGCGGCGTCTGCGAGGGCCAGTGCGAGATGGAGGGCATCACGCTTGTCCTCGACGAGCGGAAGGGGATTCCTCTGGACGTGCAGGAGATAGGCAAGGCACAGGCCGACGCCGGTCAGCTTGCGGCCGGTTGACGACAACGGAAGAACCAGCAAGGACAGCTAAAGACCATGTCCGATCTAGCCGACCTGTCGCAGGGCGACCTGTTCGCGCCGCCCGACCCGATCGTCACCAGCACGAACCTGGACGAGTTGAACGGATTGATCCAGAGGTGTACGCGTTGCGACGAGCTCGCCGAGTACCGGACGCAAGCGGTGCCGGGCGTGGGCCCGGAGACCGCTCGGGTCGTTTTCATCGGCGAGGCGCCTGGACGCTGGGAGGACGAGAAGGGCGAGCCGTTCGTCGGCGAAGCCGGAGCCTACCTGACGGAGCTGTTGGAGAAGATCGGCCTCAATCGCTCGCAGGTCTACATCACGAACGTCTTAAAGTGCCGGCCGCCGGACAACCGGAGCCCGAAGACGCCGGAGATGGACAACTGCGCGGCCTTCCTAGAGCGGCAGCTCTCCTTGATCAAGCCCGACCTGGTGGTATTGCTCGGCCGCGTGGCGCTGGAACGCTTCTTCGCCAAGGAGAAGATCACCGAAGCGGCGGCCAAGCCGCGCCGCAAGCGGGTCGGCGAGCGAGAGATCACTTTTCTGCCGATGCTGCACCCGGCGTTCGGCATACGCCGCCAGGACCTGAAGCCCGAGATCGAACGCCAGTTCTGGACGATCCGAGAGGTCCTGGACGAGCTCTAGCTATTCGTACCTGAGAATCGCCAGACCCGCGTCGGTCGAAGCGGTCAGCTCGAGCTGCAGTGCGGCCATGTCGCCCGCCGCGTCCAAGTCGATGTAATACCCGCTCGATCCTGTTACGAACTGCGTGATCGAACTGGAGCGGAACGTCGCGAACGTCTCCTGCAGCGGCTGCAGTATGTACTCCGGGCCGCCGCCCCCTGGCGGATCCTGCCTGAGAATGCCGCGCAGCTGCCACTTCGGTACCTGGTAACGCTCGGCGATGCCCGGTATGTCGAGGTCGTCGGCCCAGGTCGCCACCATGTAATCGGCGAACAGCCGGAAGAACGATTCGCCGGTCTGAGCCTCCACGTTAGCGACGCCGTTGGCGCTGGCCTGGGTCAGGTCGCGGAAGATGAAATCGCCGTACTGATCCGCCATCCAGCGCAGGAACAGCCACCACGTACCGCGCTCACCGAGGCTACCCGTACCGGACGTCGCCGTAAGCGAGAACGAGTCGGGGGCCGCAAGGTAGCGCGCCGTCCGGCCGAAGTTCGCTAGATAAAGATCGTCCGCCAAGTCGGGATCGTCCGGGTCCACGGCGTCTCCCGCCAACTCTTCCGCCATGTGAGCCATGCCCTCGCTCAACCACAAGGTCTCGAGCGCGGCCGGGGTGCTCTCGAAGACCTTGTAGCGGAAGCTGATCATGTGCTGGGTTTCGTGGACCATGACGCCCGGCAACAGCTCGAGCACGCGCTCGCGTGTCCGCGGGTCGCTGAAATCGCCGCCGGGGTCCGGGACGAGACCGTAGAACAGCTCGGAGCCGTTCGAGAACTCGCACTCGGGGCAGCCCGCTGCGTTCGGAGGATAGAGGTCCAGGCCGAAGAAGAAGCCCACGACCACGCCGCTCGCTCCCGGCTCGGTCAGGCTGTTGACCGTAGGCGTCAACAAGATGACAGCGCGGTCGTTCCCATCGACGTCGGTGGGCTCACCGAAGAAGTCGACATCGACGTGGTACAGGCGGCGGTCGTAGAGCGTCCCCAGGAACTCGATGTCCGCCGCGGTCAAACCGGGCTCTGGAGAAGCGTTGTCCACGTAGAGCAGTGTGTTCGCTCCCACGTACTCCAGCGTCGCCTGGATGCGGTCGAATTCGTCCTCCGTCAGCTCCCCGTCGGCCGGGGCGTCCACATCGTTCAGCACCCAGAAAGAGCGGATATCACCGATCTCCTGCGCGGCGAACAGCTGGGCGCCGGCAGCCGGCCGAGCCGGCCGCAGCCCACGCAGCGCCAGCTGCTGCTCGAAGGCGCGCAGTCGGCTGTGGAAGCCAACCTGGCCCGTAGATGGCGCAGCGCCGGCAGCGGTAACGGCCACACTGCTACTGCCAAGAGTCACCTGGAACCGCTGGTTCACCTCGAACTCCGAGCTCAGTGCGACGAGCAAGTATTTGGCGTTGCCTGCATCCGACGGCAGCAGCGCGCACTGAACGTCATCGGTGCCCTCGATCACCAGGACCTGCCCCACCTGAAATGGGTCAGCAGGAACCGAGACGGTCAGGTTCGCCGACGCTGTCGTGACTCCGTCGGCCCGGACCCGTACCTCCACCGGCACGGACGTGGAGCTACAGACTCCGACAGGCGCCGGCACCTCGGTCTTGAGAACGGCCGGGCTACCCTCCACCCGATCGACGACGTTCCCCGCGACGCCGTCGAACAGGACTTCCGCCGCTATCTCTTGCGGTAGATCGGCCACTGTCACGTCAACGACATCGCCCGGGTCGGCGCTGGCCGGAGACACGGAAGCGATGGTCGGCGCCGGTAGGACTGTCAGGGACTCGAAACTCGCGGAGGACAAACCGTCGACTCGAGCCTCGATGGTAACCTGACCCGCCGTGTTGCCGAGAACGATACGCGTCGACGCCTCCCCGGACTGATCCGTCGCCGAGGACGTCCGCGTCGGCTCTCCGCTGCCGCTGGTTACCCGCCAGTTGACGGTGTGGCCCTCCTCAGGCGCGCCAGAGTCAATCCGGCGGAGCCGCGCTACGAGCGGCTCGTCCGCCACGGTGCCGGCCAGACCGCTTTGTCCTCCGCCCGACACGACAATCAGCTCGTACACATCAGGATCGAGACCAGACGGCCCGTCGCCGTCCGAGCTGCACGCGGCGGCGACTGCTACCGCCAGCACCAGGACAAGAGCACCTGCGAACCATCTAGGCCGTGACATCATTCCCCCTCGTTTCCCTGCTTCGACTCGCGCGACATGCGCGAGCCGACGACCTATCCCCCGGACCGGTCGACCGACCGAGCGACCACCGAGCCCAGCGATGGCTACAATTAAGTCCAGACACGCTCGAGTGGAAGAACCATGGCAGCTACGAGGCACTCTACACGAGTGGCGGGGATTACAAAGATAACCAAAGCTCCGGTCCGAACGCTAGTCGCTGTCTACAGAACCCCATATGACGCAACGGGTTCCACCTTGCCGCGGCTATCCGGCGCCTTGCTCGCCCTCCACCTCAATGTCGGTCAGATCGACGATGGGGCTTCCCAGTAGAGACGATCGACCCGTCCGCACGCGTCCGACGACGGTGATGTAGTCGAGGGGCTGAAGCCGCTCGGCTTCTGGCAACAGCTCCTCCGGGACGGCGAGGTAGACGAAACCCGGGTCTCCAGCCGGGCCCCGGGCATGGATGAACGGCTCGCCCTCGTCAAAGTCGGTGCGTGCCCGTTCCGCCCGACGCAGCGAAATGAACTGAACGCGCCAGCGGATGAGGGCGCCCTTGTAGCGGCCCGGGTCGGACCTCAGCTGAGCGGGGGTAAGCTGACCGGAATCGGCCAGGTTGAGGGCCGAATCGAGAGCCGCCGGACCATAGATCCAGCCATCGACACGAACTCGGACCCAATCTCCGGTCCGACCCAGCACCTGAGCTTGGGCCCCAGGCTGGAAGAGCGCGATGGTGTCCCCGTCCGGCGTGGCGTAGACGACAAGTGCCGCGGGCGCCGTGATGAGCGAGGGTTCCTCGGCGGTTTCGCCCTCGGGCTCCGCCTGGGCCGGGACTGCAGCCGCAGGCGATTCGGTCGCTTCCGCCGACGTACCACCGAAGTCCAGCGATGCCTTCCAAAGCCAACCGCGGCGCCGCACCCGGATCCATCTCCCGTCCGCGGTCAGCCGCTCCAGCAAACAGCCCTCGAGCAGTCGAGCCTGGACCCTTCCCTGCGGCTCGGCCCGCAGGTTCTCGCCTCCAGCGGCTGTCACTCTCAGATTGAACCCGCCCCGATCCGTCGCCTCGACCGAGGGCGCCCAGATCCAGCCCAGCAGATCCGCCTCGATCCAGCGCCCTTGCTCGGATAGGATCGCCAGCTCGGTCCCCCTGAGCACGGTGGCCAGCTGAGTACCGTTGGGCTCTCTGCGGAAGTTCTCCTGGGAGACCCGGACACGGGCGGTCGTCTGAGCCCCCAGTTCCGCCGGCAGCGCCAACGCCAGCAAGAAGGCCGGGACCAAACAGCCAAGGCTCCCCTTCGTCCCTGCTGCCATCTTCATCCTCCTCCACACGGCATCGCGCATCGGCTTTCCTATCCACGCCTAACGCCCCAAGCGGCGCTTGTCAATCGGCCTCTGTTGCTTTCGAGCCGTGCCGTTGTAAACTGCCCTATGCAAAAGAGACACGCATTGTTCCTTTTGACCCTGCTAGCCACGCCAACGCTTGCCGGCCAAGCCGAGGCGCAGAGCATCGCGTCGCCTTACCGGTTCGTCGAGAAGAAGAAGGACGTCGGCATTTTCATCGGATACATGTTCGCTGACCAGGGATCCGCTGGGCTCGGGCCGGCGGCCGGGCCAATAGCGGGCGCCGAGTTCAATGTCCGCGTGAGTGACCCAATAACCATCGGTTTCTACGGCGCCTATTTCCCCAGCGAGCGGGACGTCATCGATCCACAGGCCGATGACGAGAGCGAGCGAATCGTTGGAACCGCGGATATGAACTTGATGCTCCTGGCAGGCCGACTGAAGCTCCAGCTTACGGGTTCCCGAACCTGGCACAGGCTTGTTCCCTACGTGTACGGAGGCCTAGGGCTCGTATTCAACGTCAGCGGCGGGCCGTCCTGTTTCGCCGAGCCCTCCCGAACGAACTGCCAGGTGCCCGCACGCGAGCGTCTCGATTTCGGTACCAGTTTCCTCGGACAGATAGGGGTCGGAGTGATCTGGCTGCCACGCGAGAGGCTGGGGCTTCGCGTGACGTTCGACGACAGCATCTGGAAGTTGAACACGCCGGACGGCTTCTACGATGAGACCTCGACCCTATTTCCTGTGCCACCCAGAAGTGATTGGACCAATAACCTCCAGCTGACAGCCGGCCTGTACTTCTGGTTCTGATCCACCTCCGCCGATGTTCGCAGCAAAGGCCAGCACCCGATCAGAAGGCCGCAGGGTCGAGCGGCCGCTGGGACCCGCCGGCGCCGCGGTGGCGCTCCTCCTCGCCGTCTGTCCCGCCATGGCCCAACAGCCGGACACCGCCAGGGCCGATTCCGTTCCCGTCTACAAGCTGGAGGGGATCACAGTCACGGTGTCCCGGTCAAAACAAGAGGTCCAGAAGCTTCCGTACGCGATAGGCGTGCTCGGGGCGTCTGAGATCCAGGGGCTGCAAACCACGATCTCCCTCGACGAAGCGCTTCCCGGGATCCCCGGAGTTTTCGTCAGCAACCGCTACAACTTCGCCCTCGGCGATCGAATCTCGATTCGCGGGTTCGGCGCCCGCTCGCAGTTCGGCGTCCGTGGCATCCGAGTCATCCAGGACGGCATCCCGCTGACGCTTCCGGATGGGCAATCGCAGCTGAACAATCTGGACCTGTCGGCCGCCGGCCGAATCGAGGTCATCAGAGGCCCGGCCTCGGCGCTGTACGGCAACGCCTCCGGCGGTGTCGTCAGCGTCCAGACCGAGTCTCCGCCGCCGAGACCGCTGGCGGCCGACGCTCGGGCGCTTGGCGGCAGCTTCGGCGAAAGCCGCCTGTACCAGAAATACGACGTGAAAGCTGCCGGTCAACAAGGCCGCTTCGACTACTTCGGCCACGTCGGCTACTTCCGGACGGATGGCTATCGCTTGCACAGCGCGGCGCGCTACACCCTGGTGAACGGCCGGTTGCGCTACCGGCCCGATGCCGACTCCGAGATCACGGTGGTCGTCAACTTTGCCGACACGCCACAGGCGGAAAGCCCGAGCACGCTGACCGACTCGCTGGCTCGCGTCAAACCCGATACCGCACGCGACCTCGCGCTGTCGCCCGAGCAGTGCCCACCGGAGCCCGGATTCGGCGGCTGCCAGGATCTTGGCGATGAGTCAAAGCAAGGCCAGGCGGGGATCAGCTATCGCCGCCAGCTGAGCGCCGAGCACCAGCTTTCGCTCATGGCCTACGGCCTGGTCCGCGAGCTGGAGAACCGAATCCCGTTCACTCTGATCCAGCTGGATCGGGCTGCTGCCGGCGCTAGAGCCGAGTATCGCTACGCTCCGCTGGCAGGGCGCGTCACCGCGGTGACCGCCGGCGTCGATCTCGACCACCAGGGCGATGATCGACTCGAGAATGCCAGGGATGCCGATCAGCTGGGCCCGGTGAATCTCGACCAGGATGAACGCGTCACGTCCCTCGGCCTCTTCGCCCAGGGCGGCCTGGCGCCAGTTGCCGACGTCGAGCTGACGCTGAGCCTGAGATACGACCGGGTGACGTTCGAAGTCGATGACCGCCTGGTCACCGCGGCCGACCCCGACGATTCCGGCAGCCGGAAGATGGACCAGCTAAGCCCGATGGCCGGCCTTCGCTACACCCATGCGCGATGGCTGAACGTATACGGGAACGTCGGGCGCTCGTTCCAGACGCCGACGACGACCGAGCTCACCGATTCACTGGGCGGCTTCAACGAAACGCTTCAACCGGAGAGAGCTATCAACTACGAGTTCGGCCTCAAGGGCACAGCGGCCGATCACGTGACCTACAGCCTGGCCCTCTTCCATGCCGACATCGACGATCTGATAGTGGGCTCTGCGGTGCCGGGGATCGAGCGCGTATTCTTCGACAATGCGGGGTCCGGTGTGCACAAAGGTGTTGAAGCCGGTCTCTCGGCTCTGCTCGCCGAGGGACTCGTGTTCACGACGAGCTACACGTACTCGGACTTCCGCTTCAAGGAGTTCCAAACCGAGGAGGACGACTACGGCGGCAATCGCTTGCCAGGTGTCCCTCCGAATCGGTTCTACGGCAGGTTGACGTACAGCCACCGCTCCCGCGCCACAGGCTCGATGGAGGTCAGAGCTGCCGACTCCTACTTCGTCGACAACGCCAACGAGAACCGCAACGATGGGTACGCCGTCGTGGATCTACGGTTTGGCTACAGCCTCCTGACGCCGAAGTTGGAGATCAGACCGGTACTGGGCCTGAACAACCTATTCGACCAACGCTACAACTCCTCGGTGGTCGTCAATACCGTCGGCGGCCGGTACTACGAGCCGGCGCCTGGCCGCAACGTCTACTTGGGCCTGCGCGTCAAGACGCGCTGACCCGCGCCGGCCACGATGAACGCATTGCTATTCGCGCGCCACCGACACCCTCTCTATATTCGAGATGCAATCGCTCACGATCGGAGGCCCGTCGATGGAAAACCTCGAGCCCGTCGAGCGCAAGCGTTCGTCTTTCATCCAGCGAGTGGTGGGCGCTGCGACGTTCCGTGTCGCGATCTACGAGGAAGTCGAGCACGACGAAAGCGCCACCCGCCAGGCCGCTGGCGTGGTCGGCCTCGTCGCCCTCACTGCGGCCATCGCCAGTCTGGAACTGGGGCCCGGCGGACTGGTCGCCGGTGTCCTGGAAGCCTACCTGGGTTGGGCGCTCTGGTCAGGCACCTGCTACCTGGTCGGCGTTCAGCTCTTCGATGGGACCGCCACCTGGGGCGAACTTCTGCGAACCATAGGCTTCGCCCAGGCACCAGGGGTATTACTCATCCTCGGGCTACTCCCAGGCGCCGGGTTGCCGCTGTACCTGCTCGTGCTGGCGTGGATGATCGGCACGGTCCTCGTCGCCATTCGCCAGGCGCTGGACTTCTCGACGGGCCGGGCGCTGGCAACCGCGCTAGCCGGCTTCGTTCCCTACATGCTGGGCAAGCTGCTCGTCGAGTGGCTGCTCGACATCACTCCGAGCATCCTCCCGTAGAGAGCTGAGACAGGTTGGCCGCTATGCAATACACGCTCGTCGAAGATGTCTACGTCATCCGCTTCGAGGACGAAGAGGTCTTTCCCGACCGCTTCCTGGAGTTCGTGTCGGCCCAGAACGTGAGAGGCGGATCCATCTCAGGCATCGGCGCCATGAAGCGAACCAAGATCGCTTTCTTCGACGTCGTCGCGAAAGAATACCGCGATCAGGAATTCGACGAGCAAATGGAAGTACTGGCGCTGATCGGCAACGTAGCGCTGCACGATGACAAGCCCATCGTCCACGCTCACATCACGTTGGGACGAGCCGACT
>JBDHHL010000141.1:0-10163 GCA_039589375.1 Gemmatimonadota bacterium
CGCCGAAGTCGACCATATGGCCAAGCAGTTGAAGCCGGTAGTCGATCCGGAATTGGCGCTCATCGGCGAGATGAACGGCGAGCCGATAGGCTTCGCGCTGGCATTGCCGGACGTGAACCAGGCGATACGGCATCTGAATGGTCGGCTGTTCCCCTTTGGCATCGCTAAGCTCCTCTGGCATATGAAGCGCATAAACGGGGTACGCATCATCACGCTGGGCCTGAAGGAGGAATACCGCCAGACCGGGCTGGCCTCGCTCTTCTACCTTGAGGTCTTCAAGCGCGCCATGCGCGGAGGGCATACTTGGGGAGAAAGCTCTTGGATACTGGAAGACAACGTGCAGATGTTGGGCGGAGCGGAGAAGATGAAGTTCGTGCCGTACAAGACGTATCGTCTCTACGAGAAGGCGCTTGTCAGCTAGGTGGTAACGCGGGCTTCGAATATCGAATGTCGAGTACCGAACACCCAATGTCGAATTTCCTAGGAGGTACCGCATTGTTGGGTGAGTGTGCAGGGTTCGGTAGAACGCCTCTCACACCATTCTGCATCCGCACCTAAAGGCGATTGTGGCCGAAGAGCCCAAAGTCCTGGTGACCGGGGGTACCGGCCTGGTTGGGAGCCACGTGGTGGACGCTCTCCTCGAGGCGCGCCTTACCGTTCGTTGCACCGTGCGAGCTACAAGCAAACTGCGCTGGCTGGACGGTAAGGCGGTCGAGCTAGTCGAGGCCGACCTGACCGGAGGCGAGCTCGGGAAGGCGGTCTCGGGTGTCGACGGTGTCGTCCACTGTGCCGGTCTTACGAGAGGTTCGCGACGCGAGCTCATGGCCGCCAACCATGAGGGTACGCGGGCGCTCCTGGCCGCGTGCGGAGAAACGGGACAGCGGGTGCGTTTCGTCTTCTGCAGTAGCCAGGCGGCGGTCGGCCCGGGAAGGCCGGATCGACCGCGCGAGGTGACCGACCCGCCCGCCCCGGTGAGCGACTACGGCCGCAGCAAGCTCGCCGCGGAAGAGGAAGTGCTCGGATACTCGGACCGGCTGGAGGTCTCGATACTGCGACCTGTAGCCGTCTATGGCCCCCGCGACGAAGACACGCTCCCTTACTTCAAGATGGCGTCGCGAGGCTTTCTGGTGGCGCCGGGCCTGCGCGAGCGACTGGTCCAGCTGGTCCACGTCCGTGACGTGGCCCATGCGATGCTTAAAGCGCTGCAACGGGCCGAGGCCGTTGGAAGAACATACTTCGTTGCGCATCCCGAAGTGGTTTCTTGGCGCCGGATGACCGCGGCGATGACTCAGGCGTTGGGCCGCCGAGCCGTGACCGTGCGCCTGCCATCCGCTCTGGTAGGGGCGGCGGGAACGATCTCAGAGCTCATCGGCGGCGGTCGACGAACGGGCCAGCTGGACCGGAGGCGAGCACGAGACATGGCGGTACGCGCCTGGACCTGCGACGTCGATCGCACGATTCAAGAGCTCGACTGGTCGCCGGCGTATGACATCGAGGAAGGCTTCCGTGATAGCGCGGAATGGTACCGGAAGGAAGGTTGGCTGTGAGCTGGCTAACGCGGCGGTTGAGGTTGATGCAACCCGCGGACTTGATCCTCGCTGGCTATGTGGGATTCAGCGGGTTGTTGATCTTGGCGTTCGGTTGGAAACTCACCCCAGGAGTGTGGGTCGGCTTGACCCTGGCGCATGTGGCTATCCTGCTTGTTGGGTTCTGGTGGGTAGGTCGGCCGGCGCAACATCCCACGCTGCGGGGCTTCTTCCGCGACGCCTACCCGCTTCTCTTCATCGCATTCCTCTATTGGGAACTCCGCTATCTGGCCCTGTTGTTCAGCGCTGGGTACAACGACCCGTTGATCCTGCGATTGGAGGAGGCGCTGTTCGGTAGCCAGCTGGCCATGACCCTCAGCCAGTATTTTCCGTACGTATGGTTGAGCGAGCTGATGCACTTCTTTTACGCCTCCTACTGGTTTCTGCTACCCGTGGCACTGGTCGGGCTATATTTGAGGGGGCGGCTGTCGGGATTCCGTGAGCTGGTATTCGCCGAGCTCGTGGTCTACTTCGGGTGCTACCTGGTGTTTATCTTCTTCCCGGTGGCCGGTCCGCACTACCAGTTCCCGGTCATCGGAGGCCAGCTGTCCGATGGCTTTCTCTACGAGTTGGTGCACCGGGTGCTGGAGGATGGCGGGAGCAAAGGGGCAGCGTTCCCCAGCTCGCACGTCGCTGTGGCCTGCGCGATACTGTTGGTCAGTTGGCGGCACGATCGGCTAGTAGGGACGGTCATGGCGCCGTTTGTAATCGGGCTTACCATTAGTACCGTCTACGGCCGCTTCCACTATGGAATCGACGCGCTGGCCGGCGTTCTTACGGCGGTGGTGCTGGTGATACTCGCCCGCTACCTGCAGAGGTGGCTGGAGCCCAAAGGGCGGTCAGAAGTGGGCAACTCCGCGACGGGGTCGCCCGTCTAATCTAACGGGGTAGGGAGGTAAGGATTATTGGTCGAGCTGACTGAAGCCATCCTGGTTCGCCGGGCGCGCTCTGGGGAGCTCGAGGCGATGCGGCAGCTTTACGAGCGGCATGCGTCCCGGGTGTATACCGTGGTGCGGCGACTGGCCGGGGATGATGATCTGGCTGCGGACCTGGCTCAGGACGCGTGGACCAATGCCTTTCAGAAGATCCGGGATTTCCGCGGGGAGGCGGCGTTTGGGACGTGGGTGCATCGGATCGCGGTGAACACGGCGCTGACGTGTCTTCGGCAAGCCTCGAGGCGTCGGGACCTGGAGCAGAGCTTCGATGGAAGCTCGACGTTGGGGAATCCGGACCGCTGGCCGGCGACGGCAGCGGCCGAGCGAGTCACCGTGCAGCGGGCGCTGGACATGTTGCCGGAAGGATACCGGTCGGTGCTGTGGCTGCACGATGTTGAAGGATTCACGCACGAGGAGATTGGTGCCCGGCTGGGAATAGCCGTTGGCACATCGAAGTCGCAATTGTCGAAAGCCAGGGCGCGTTTACGAGCTCTGGTGATGGAAGCCAAAGCTGAGGTAGTCGACCATGGTACATCTTAGTCACGAGGCACTCTCCGAGTTGCTGGATGGCGGTCCCGCTCCTGGGGCAAAGGAGCATCTGACCGGCTGCTCGGTCTGCCAAGGCGAGCTCGAGTCGATGAGGCGCCTACGCACGGGGTTGCGTGAGCTGCCCGAGCTTGAGCCGCCCCCAGAGTTGTGGACGCGGATCGAGGCGCAGTTGCCGGTCGCTGGCCGTGCGCCTCGATCGAGACTGCGTTGGCCCACCCTGATGGCTCTGCAAGTAGCGGCCATGGCGGCGATCTTCGTGATCGGCATCGGCTTGGGACGCGTATTTCAGCCAGAGGGGCCGGGCAACGAGGGCGCATCACCGCTAACGGTAGCCTCCCAGCCGGAAGCGACGACGCTGTCGCAGGCGATGGTCGAGGTGAGGCGGCTTGGGTCGCAGTACGACGCGGCGCTGGCGAACCTGCAGCGGCTGGCGCGGCGGGATGGCACCCAGCTACCCTCGCTTTCGGAGCAGCGATTGGCGGGCCTGGATATGCTGGTTGACGCGTCGCGGACAGCTCTGGCTGCGGAGCCGGCGGATCCCGTCCTGAATGCCTACCTGTTCGCTGCTTTGGAAGAGCGAGACGCGGTGTTGCAGGAGATAGACGCATCGGAGCAGTCTGGCTCTGGGATGTTGTGGAGATGAGGACGATTGCGATCGTCCAGCAACAGGTAGAGCGGAGAGTGATGAGTAGTCGCAAGTCGAGATTCGGCGCATCGTTGCTGATAGCAACCGTCGCCCTGCTGATGACCAGTTCGCTGGTTCAGGGGCAGGAGAAGCGAGGGTTCCTCGGGGTCATACTGCAAGAATGCTCCGATTGCAAGCGCATGGAATCCGAGTCGGGTATCGTGGTTTGGCACTTCGCCACGCCGCCGCGACTCGCGTGGGTCTACGAAGAGAGCCCGGCGGCGAAGGCGGGCCTGCGAGAAGGCGACGTCATCGTTGCCGTTCAGGGCGTCGATATCACGACGGAGGAAGGTGGTCGGCTGTTCGGGGCGATGCTGCTCGGGGAACCCGTGGATTTCATGGTCCGGCGCGGCACGCGAGAGGCAACGTTAGTCGTGACGCCGGGGACCATGGTGGACGCATTCGGTGAGGAGTATGCCGCGGTGGCGTTCGCCCCCAAGTGGGACTCGGTCAAAGTGCAGCTCAAGATTATGTACGAGGGCCTTCCCAGGCTGCAAATCGCCTTGAAGGAGGCGGAGGAAGCGCTGGCCAGGACGGAAGCGGAGGCTCAGCGTACGTCGAGCGAAGCTCGACAGCGCCAGGCCGAGATACAACGGGTGCAGATCGATTCGATGCACCGCCAGCTGGAGCAGTGGTACACGGAGGTTCGCATCTACACGGATTCCCTGGCGGCGCGGACTCTCTATGTAAAGCCGCGACCCGCGCCCGAGGTGGATGTTGAGGTCTTGCCGGCGCCCGAAGCAGGAAAATTCAAGATCTACAGCGATGCTGTTGCCGGTGCTCGCTTCAAGACCCTGAAGGAAGATAGCCCGCTGGCGGAGTACTTCGGCGTCACGAGCGGCTTATTGGTCACCGAGTTGGTCGAGAACACGCCGGCCCATACCGCAGGTTTGCGGGAGGGCGATGTGGTTCTGGAGGTCAACGGGCAGTCGGTTGCCAGCGTGAAACAGTTGCGGAAACTGCTTCACGCTACGGACGAGGCCGAGCTGACGTACGTCCGCAAGGGCGAGATGCAGACGTGCACGATCCCGTCTAAGAAGAAATAGACGCGCCCCCTAGCCGGCCACCGACCTGATAACGGTCTCTACTCGATGCAGTGCCTCGGTCAGCTCGGACCTGGGCACCCCAAAACCTATGCGCATGTACCCGTCCATGTTGAAGTGGTCGCCGGGCACGATGAGCACGCTCTGCTCGTCTTTGAGTCGCTGGGCGAGCACGCTCGAATTGATCTCGAGGTCGTAGCGGCTATAACAGATCGCGCCGGCACGCGGCTCCAAGAACTGGAAGATATCGGATCGATCCGATAGCCACTCGGTCAGCGGTGCCAGGTTCTCGTTCAGGATGCCTCGTGTGCGCTCATAGATCTGCAGGCGCGTTTCCGGGTTCAGCGCGATGCGCGCGCACAGATCGCTCAGCGTGCCCAGGGAGATGGACGTGTAGTCCTTGTAGGACCAGAGATCGGCAATGAACTCGGAAGGGCCCACCGCCCAGCCTACACGGAGGCCCGGAAGACCGTAGGCCTTGGAGAGTCCAGCGGTAATTACCAGCTTGTCGTAGCGCCCCCAGAAACTCGGCGACCAAGTGCCGTCAAGCTCGGCACCCGCGTAGATTTCGTCGGCGATGATCCAGGCGCCGACTCGTTCGGCGATGGAGACTATCTGGTCTATCTCAGCCGTCGTCAGAATCGCGCCCGTCGGGTTGTTAGGGTTCGTCACGATTATCAACTTCACCCGGTCGTCGACGCGGTCGTCCAGCTCGTCCAGGTCCGGGGCCCAATCTCGCTCCTCGACCAGACGGAACGATCTGACCTCGCCGGCGAACGCCTCTGCCGTTCCCCACATCTGCATGTAGTTGGGCACTTGCATAACGACGACATCGTCCGGATCCAAGATCTTCCAAGTCGTAACGTAGTTGGCCTCCGAGCCACCGTTGCTAACCAGGACGTTCTCGCGGGCGGCGCCCGGATAGATCGCGGCGATGCTCTCGCGCAATTCGTCAGTGCCGTTCGACTGGTTGTAGATCAGCCGCTGCTCCAGAAGGTCGTGCTGCTCGACCCCTGCCATGTCGAGCAGTTCACGCGGCGTCATCGGGTGTACCCCGCTCTCTGACAGGTTGAACTGCACGCGATTCTCCCACGTGGACTGCCAGCGCTCCATACGGAATGGATTGATCTTCATGTCATTAACGTTTGCGTGTGTTAGGACTGCGTTCGCTTTGAGTGCGTGGGTACAATACTACGAGCGCTATGGCGATCGCTACCTCCACTACCAGGTCGATCCAGAGCCCGCTGGCTCCAACGATGCGCGGTAGCCAGACCATGCTGACGATGGCGATCGCGCCGGCGACCGCCGCGCCCAGCAGTGTTGGAAACTGGCCGGGCGGCTCGCGACGCGCGGCCTCGACGAGGCTGCCGCCCACGACGACCAGCACCGCGCCGAAAGACTGTGCCTGAAATGGATTGACTTGCATGGCCACAACGCTCGAGAAGCTAGAAAAGTGCACTATCGGCCAGAGGCCTGCGAGGATGTAGTATGCGCCTTGCGCTATCATCACCAGCCGTCGCCACCGCTCCCTACGCTCGAACGTCGAACCCTCGGTGCTTGCTCTTCCTTTGCGCCTATCCTCCACCGTTCTCCTCCGATGGCTGCGCCGGCGAGCCCTGCTTGTTCAGGGCAATAACGCGACCGCGTCGCCTGACCTCGCTGAGCCTGTCGACGAGGACTTGGCCGTCGGCAATTACAAGGTAGATGTCCGCGACCGCGGCGATGTCCGTGAGCGGATCGCCCCCGACCGCGATGATGTCCGCCCACTTGCCTGGGGCAACGGATCCCAGCTTGGCGGAGAGCCCGAGGTGCTGTGCGGCGACAGAGGTGGCCGCAGCGATGGCATCCGCCGGCGTAAGTCCGACCTCAACCAGGTTTCTCAACTCTTCATGCAGCGTGTAGCCGAACGTCGTGCCGGGGCTGGGGACATCGCTGCCCGCGACCAAGCGAATCCCCGCGTCGATGAGACGTCGCGTGTTCTCACGCGCACGTCGTGCCGAGGCAGTGTCGCCCTGCAGCTCAGCGAGCGACTGTTCCAGCGCCTGCAGGGTTGGGTCGACTACGAGTACGCTGTCGCGAAGCAGATTGAGCGTGATGGTATCGATGGGCTGATCGTACGGTACGTGCTCGATGCCATCGGCGCCGGCGACCACCGCCTGCACCATGTCATCGACATTGCTGACGTGTACAAGGACCGGCAAGTCGTGTGCGTGGGCCGTGCTTACGATGGCTCGGACCAGCACCTCTGGCAATTTCGGGAGAGAAGCGACTCCGCGACTCTCGAGAACAACCGTCACACAATCAACGCGTCGTGAGATGAGACGCACAGCGGCGCGCGCTTCGGCTGGGTCCGTAAGCTGCTGGGTGACCTGCGCTATGTACGATGTGTCGCCCTGCCCCGCTCGACGAAGGTTGGCGACGGGGTGTCCGCCTGGCGCTGTGAACATGGGTCCGGCTGCGAAGATGCGCGGGCCGGCCAGATCGTGCCGCTCGATGCGGTCGGCGAGCGTGACTATCCACGGATATGGATCGCCTAGACTCTTCACCGTTGTGACGCCGGCCTCGATGAACGACCGTCGCCGCTGGGGAAACCTCCGGGCGAAGTGCCAGAAGTAGGAGAACCAGCCGAGTTCGCGTGACCCGTCGGAGACACGAGTCCGGATTCCGCTGAAGTGCACGTGGCTGTCGATGAAGCCGGGCAACAGGGTAAGTCCGCCGACGTTCAGAACGCGAGCATCCTCGGGTATCTCGGCCTGCTCGTCAACGGCGGCGATTTCGCGTCCGCGAACGACCACGATGACATCCTCGATGACCGTTCGGGCGAACGGGTCGTAGACGCGTCCGCCGATCAGGGCGAGGGCGCTGTCGTCTACCGGCTGCCCGGGGTACAGGTCACGCGAGTAGGCGAATCCAACTGCCACGGCCGCGACGATCGTGCCGGCAAGCAGCGACCACAGCAATGGTTTGATGACCGACCTGATCCCCATGAAGCGTCGTGTCTTCTTAGTCCGGTGGCGGGCAGGAGGACGGACCCAAGCTACGCCGCGTGTGTACGATTGGGAACCCGCGTTGTGATGCTGTGTGCGGGGCGGATTTCTCCGAAGTCGCGTTTTAGGCCTCTGTTGATTAGACTGGTAGAGTAACGGTCGCGCCGGCCCACTCCCTCGCGCGGCCCAGCCACACTGGGTCTCGTCGACTTCCTGCTGACGGGTACCCTGTCGTCGTTCGTCAACGGGCCGGGCCGCTATCGACAGTGTGTGAGGAGGATCGATGAGGCAGCTGAAGGACCAGCGAGGGATAGCCCTCGTGGCGCTGATTCTGGTCATGGTGTTGATGACGGTGCTGGCCGTGGCTGCCCTCACGCGCGCGATAGCCGAACATAAGGCATCGGCGGCCGTTACGTGGGACGCCAAGACCTTCTATGCTGCGGACGGCGCCCGCGAGCTAGGGTTCGCGGCGCTGGAGCAGTACTACGAGATCGCTCCCGGCGACTCCGTCACGCTGATCGAGCACAACGAATTCGGCGACAACGTGTACGGCACGGCGGCCGCTGTCCGCGTGGATGAGGGGCTCAACAACTCGGACGCGCTCGAATTCGTCGTCTACGGTCACGGATATACAGAGCCGCCTTACGCGGAATCGAAGATAGCGGAGTTCTTGCGAATCGAGGCCGATCCGCCGTGGAACTTGTTCGGTGGTTTCATAACGTTGGTTGGCTTGCGCAAGAACGGTGTCGCCGGGATGATCACGGGCTTTGACCCGGACACCTGCGGCACTCCGGTTCCAGGCTTGATCGCGGGGGATGTCGTGACTGAAAGCGGTGCCCCGGTAGGGGACGACGCGGCCTGGCTGGAAGGCCAGCCTCCGATACTGTATCAGGAGTTGGCCGACCTGATAGCCGACTTGGGCTTCGATGAATGGGGCGTGGCGCGGGAAGGGCCGTTCGACTTCGAGGTCGACGCAGCCGGGTGGCCCGGCGGTGACCTTTGTCAGACGTGGCCGGTAATCCGGGTCGGCCCCACCGCCACGCTGCGATCCGAGCAGAGCGGGTGTGGCGTCATCATCGCTCCCAGCAGCCTCCATGTCGGCGGAGGCTTTACGTGGGAAGGGATCATCCTCGTCGGTGACAACATTCAGATCGATGGGCTCATCGACGTTCAGGGCACAGCTCTGACTGGCCTGAACGTCATGCTGGGCGAGCCGGTGACGCAAAGCGACCTGGGGAACGGCACGAAGCTCTTCTCCTACAACAGTTGCTCGATCCGCAAGGCGCTCCTGCGCTGGGATCCGACCGTCGAGTACCACGGCTGGCACGAGGTCTGGTAGCGCCTGTCGCTACGCTCGCGACTCTCACCGCTGCGGGACGATCAGAAGAAGCCCCACCTCTCTCACGTCCGCTCTCTCTTCGCTGGTCCGATCCATGGTCTGAAGCATCTCTATCAGTCTCTTGATGAAGGCGGAGTCGGGGAACTCTGGAAGCTCGCTGGCGATGCGAGCAAGTTCCCATTCACCTGCGGCGGTGAAGCGCCTGGCGAGCATGTCGAGCAACTGGTCGATCTTCGTGCGGACGTCCGGCGTCGGACGGTGGGTCTTCGACTGAAGACCGCGGCTGAGCCACGCGGCGATCCGACACTGCGGCAGGCCGGGGCGCAGAGCATCTCCGGCTATTCGAGCGGCATCGAACCGGGCCAGCGTCTTCTCGGCGTAGCGCGCGCAAGCGACGCGAGCGGCGCTCAGAGCGCGATCAGGTACGTCGTCCAAGCGCAACGCCGAGCCGGCTCGGGCTGTCCTGAGCTCATCGATGGCGGCGACCTGGTCCTCTACCACGCAGCCGCTCTCGGGGTCACAAACAAGCCATAGGCCACGACTCTGGTTGCCGCAATCCACACGCCAGTAGGCAACCGCCCGGGCGCGTCTGCCTTCGACGCCTGGGATCACGCATATGGCTGGACGCTCCGCTCTGGGGAATGCCCGCGCATCGAGGAGAGCTACGGAATCGATGTAGGCCTGCTCTTCTGGATCGAGAGGGCCTTCCAGCTCCTGTTCGACCATGTCGAAGCCATCGGGATCTCGTGCAAGCATTCGAATGTGCTCGCTGGCGCGCTGACGGTCGGCAGGTAACGGGGTTGTCCAGGCCCAATGCGCCTTGGATCGTAGCAACCTTGCCTTGCAGGCGAGCCATGAGTCCCAACAGGCGGTCCAACGCGTGCGCGGGGACGAAATGATACAACTCGACGAAATCGTGGATAGTTCCCAAGCGATCGATTCGTCCGCTTCGCTGCATCAAGCGCACGGGGTTCCAGGGAAGGTCGTAGCTAATCACGACGGAAGCGTCCTGGAGATTGAGGCCTTCGCTGAGGACGTC
>JBDHHL010000142.1:0-9882 GCA_039589375.1 Gemmatimonadota bacterium
CCCCGTGAGTCCGGACCAGGTCGGTGAGGACTGCGGCGATTGCCAGTTGCTGGCGGCATTGCAGTTCAAGATCATCTACACACGGCGGCGGCGTCCCACGTCGGAGTAGTCCACGTGTCCACGCGTTGCAGCCTGCCCTCTGAGGGCGCATCTTGCAGCACAGCTCTAACCGTCACCCTCTAAGCCGCGGGTATCAGCCATGTCACGTTTCGGGCGGCTGATCGCCGAGATCCACCGTCGCTCCCTCTGGCAGGTGCTCGGCATCTACGTCGTAGGTGGGTGGATAGCCTATCAGGTCGTCTGGACCTTCACCGAGTCGCTCGGCCTGCCCGATTGGATTCCGCAGTTCGCCCTGATCCTGCTGATCGTGCTGCTGCCGGTGGTGCTGGCCACCGCTTTCGTGCAGGAGGGTGTGGGCCGCGGCGCGGAGCGGCACGACCCGACGGCGACCGCCGACCTCGAGGCTGCCGAAGCGGAGCCAAGGCGCGAGGCTGCCGAAGCCGGAGTGCCCGGTGGCGCGTGGCGCGCCTTCACCTGGCGGAACGCGATCCTCTCCGGTCTCGCGATGCTGGCGCTGCTGACCGTTTCGGCCGGCGGCTACGTGGGGCTTCGGGCGGCGGGCGTCGGTCCGTTCGGGACGCTGCTGACCAAGGGGGTCCTGGAGGAGCGCGACCGCATCGTGCTGGCAGACTTCGAGAACCAGACGAGCGATCCGCTGCTCGGTATCGCAGCGACCCAACTATTCCGTACCGCTCTCTCTCAATCAACCGCGGTCAGCGTTGTCGGTCAGGAATATGTGGCCAACGTGCTCCGCCTGATGGGAAGGGAACCGGACACGCCGCTCGATTACCAGCTGGCGCGTGAGGTCGCGGTGCGCCAGGGGCTCAAAGCGGTCACCGCCGGCGAGGTCTTAGCGGTCGGCGGAGGCTATGTGGTGTCGGCTCGGTTGGTGGCGGCGGAAACGGGCGAGGAGTTGTGGACGGATAGCGAGACGGCTCGCGATTCCACGGCGATCTTCGACTCGATCGACCGGCTATCGAGCAGGCTGCGCGAGCGAATCGGCGAGTCGCTGAGGACGATCCGCGGCAACAAGCCGCTCGCTCAGGTGACCACGAGTTCGCTGGAGGCGCTGCGTAAGTACACGCAGGGTGATCGCGCCATACGCGTCGAGGGGGACTTCATCAAGGGTGTGGGGCTCCTCCTCGAGGCGGTCGCCCTCGACAGCGCGTTCGCCATGGCGTACCTGAGGCTCGGGTGGGCTGCCTTCATCGGTGAGGAGCGGACCTACACCGTCCAGTCCTTCACGGAAGCCTATCTGCACCGCGATCGGCTGACCGACCGGGAGCGCTATCTGACGATAGGCGGCTACTACGCCGCTGTTACCGGGGAGCATGAGAAGGCGATCACCGCCGCTCGCACGTTACTGGATACTCACCCAGATGATCTGTTTGGATTGAGTCTCCTTGGGGCCTCCTACACAGTGACGCAGCAACCTGCCCGGGCAGTGGAGGTCTATCGCCAGAGGATCGAGCTGGACTCGACCGACGCATTCTCCTACAGGGCCCTGTTCGGCAACCAGATGGCACTCGGTGATTACCAGGCTGCCCAGGCCACCCTGGAAGGGATGCTCGAGAACGACAACCCCTATGGCGTCAACGCGGCCGCTTCGTACGCGCTCACGCGCGAGGACTACGAAGGTGCTGAGGCGCATCTGCGCGCTGACGGGGAATCTCGAGCCGCGGTTTCCGACCTGGCCGGCCTGGCCCGACTCCGCGGTAGGCTCGGCGAGGCCGAGCGATTGTTCGGCGAAGTGATGCCGCGCAGGGAAAGGGCGTGGCGATACGTACGCGACGCGGTCAGACTGGGGCTGCTGCGCTTGGAGCTCGGCGACGGCCTGGAGCACGGGATTCAGATCGTAGAGGACGCTCTGGAGCTACACCCGTTGGCGACGATCAGGGTTCTCGACCGACCGTACGCGGAGCTGGTGGAGTTCCATGCGATCGCCGGGAGAGTCGACCGGGCCAGGGCCTTCCTCGCCGAGCACGATTCGGTGATCGACCCGACCGTGGCCTGGCGCACCGAGTGGCGACGTCGTCGGGCGGAAGGCTACGTCGCTCTGGCCGAGGGCCGCCACGCGGATGCGATCGCCGAGTTCCGACTCGCCGACGATCGATCGATGAACCTCTGTCGGTCGTGCGCCCTGCCGCCGTTGGCCGATGCCTACGACCTGGCGGGCGAACCGGACTCTGCCGTTGCCATTTACGAACGGTTCGTTGGAGAGCGGTCTTTTGGGCGTGACGAGCTCCACGCCGCTTTGCGTTACCTGCCCTCGATTTACGAGCGACTGGGCGCCCTGTACGAACAGCGCGGCGACGTAGCGAAGGCGATTCACTACTACGGCAAGCTGATCGAGCTTTGGAAGGACGCCGATCCCGAGTTGCAGCCACGGGTCGAGGCGGCGAGGCGGGCGATGGAGGCGCTGTCGCCTGATACCTAAGACGGCAATGCCATGAGCCAACTCAAGCAACTGATCCACGAGATGCACCAGCGCTCGCTGTGGCAGGTGCTGCTCGTCTACGTCGGGGGCGCGCTCGTCGCGTACCAGGTGGTACAGGCGCTGACGGAAGGCCTGGGCCTGCCGCAGTGGTTCCCTGGACTGGCTGTCGGGCTCTTCGTCATCGGCCTTCCGATAGTCGTTGCGACGGCGCTGGTGCAGGAGGTCGCTCCACACGTACCCCCGACCGCAACCGATCCAGAGAGAGTCGAAGCTGAAACGGCTGCTGCCCGGCGAGATGCCAGACAACGACGTCGGTTCATGACGTGGCGCAACGCCGGGCTGAGCTTCCTGGTCGTACTGGCTGTCTGGGGTGTAGTGGCAACGGGTTGGCTTTTGCTGGGAAGTCGAAGCGCCGTACCCGGCGTCGAACGCAAGTCGATCGCGGTTCTGCCGTTCGAGAACCTCAGTCCGGATCCGGACAACGCCTTTTTCGCGGACGGCATACACGAAGAGATCATCAGCCAGCTTGGCAAGATCGCCTCGCTGCATGTCATGTCGCGCACATCGGTCATGGAGTACCGGGGGCAGAGGGGGAACCTGCGCGAAATAGCGGGTGAACTTGGCGTGACGAATGTTCTGGAAGGGACGGTACGCCGCGCCGGTGATCGTGTGAGAATCACGACTCAGTTGATCGATGCCGAGAGCGACGTGCATCTTTGGTCGGAGAACTACGAGCGGCAACTGAGTGACATTTTCGCCGTTCAGGCCGACATAGCCCACCGAGTTACCACCGCGCTCGAAGCCGAGTTGTCGTCGGAGGAGGAAGAGTCCGTAGCCGCGCGGCCCACCGAGGATCTCGAGGCGTACGACTACTACCTAAAAGCGAGGGAGTACCTGGGGCGCCCGGGCGTCCGCCTGGAGAACTTCCAGAATGCGCTGCGGATGCTGGAGCAGGCCGTGGAGCTCGATCCTCGGTTCGCCACGGCGTACGCCAATCTGTCGTATGTGCACGCCTACTTCTACGAGTACGCGCTCGATCGATCCGAAGAGCGCTTGAGACGATCTTGGGAGGCCGCAAACCTGGCGCTCCAGATCGACCCCGACTTGTCCTACGGGCACCGCGCCATGAGCAGCTACTACTACACGGTCGGCGAATATGGTCGGGCGCTGGAGGAGCTGGCCATAGCGGAGCGCGGCATGCCAGGTTCGGGACTGTGGGTCCGGGGTTTGATCATGAAGCGCCAGGGCGAGTGGGACGAGGCGTTGGCCAATCTCGAGGACGCCGTCGCGCTTAGCCCGAGAGATCCCGGCCTGCTGTTCCTGCTCGCTCAGACGTTGAACTCGCTCCGCCGCTACGAGGAGGCCGAGACGTCCTACAGGAAGACGCTGGAGCTCCAGCCTGATAATGTCGAGGCGAGGTTGGCCATCGCCATGATTCCGGTTTGGCGTGACGGAGACACTCGGCCGATGCGGACCCTCCTTGACGGTATCCCTCCGGGCTTCGACCCCTGGGGACTGGTCACTATGCTGCGCTGGTACGCGGAATACTACGACCGGGACTACGCGGCGGCGCTCGAGGTTCTGTCGCACAGCGATCTCGAATACTTCGAGTGGGGATCGAGCGGGTTCGCGCAGTTCTTCGTCCCGCGAACGTTCTACTTGGCGCGGTGCTATGTCGCGCTGGGGCAGGTCGATCTGGCCCATGCGGCCGCGGACTCGGCGCGCCGCGACCTGGAGGCGCGGCTCCGTGAGCAGCCGGATGACCCTCGGATAATCAGTTCTCTGAGCCTGGCGCACGCGCTTCTCGGTGACAAAGAAGCGGCCGTTCGTGAGGGGCAGCGAGCGGCGGAGTTGGAGCCGATATCCGAGGACGCCGTGGACGGCACTCACTATGTTCTGAACCTCGGATACACCTACGCGTGGTTCGGTGACGTCGACGGCGCCGTCGAACAGTTTGACCGGTACCTGTCGGTGCCCGTGCCCGGATCCATCGCGTTCATCAAGGCGGACCCTTGGGTAGACCGCGTGCGCGACCATCCGCGCTTCCAGGGGTTGGTGGCGAAGTACGAGTAGCTTTGGCGGCTAGCCGCTCGTTGCTCCCCGTCCGCCCGCTTCGCATCTTCCAGTAGCCTAGACATAGAGCCGTGTAGCCTCATCGACAGCCGGAGAGCCCATGTCCCGTCTCACGCGACTGATCCACGAGATCCACCAGCACTCGATTTGGCAGATTCTGCTGATCTACGTCGGCGTGTCGTGGGGCGTGCTCGAAGCGGCGGACCTGTTCTCGGAGCGGCTTGGACTGGCCAACTGGCTGTTCTGGGTCGCTCTTGGCCTTCTGGTTGCGGGGCTGTTCATCCTGCTCGTGCTGGCCTTCCTGCTGGAGCCCGCCGCATCGCCGGCGGAGGCACCGGAGGAGGACCAGGCGGAGGCGCGCCGCCGTCACCGGCTGACGTGGCGGAGAGCGGCGACGATCTTCCTGATTGCGCTGGCGGCCTGGGGCGTGGTGGCCACCGGCTGGCTCCTGCTTGGCCGGACGGAATCGACACGTCTTGCAGATCGACCGTCGATTGCCGTGCTACCACTGGAGAACAGGAGCGGACTCGACGAGGATAGGTACTTCACCGACGGAATCCACGACGAAATCCTGACTCAACTGTCCAAGATCAGCGGGTTGAGCGTGAGGGGTCGCACGTCCGTGATGGAGTACCGTGACAGTCCGAAGAACCTGCGTCAAATCGGCGAGGAGTTAGACGCCCGCTACCTGTTGGAAGGGGGGGTACAGCGAGCTGGCGGAACTGTTCGGATCAACGTCCAGCTGGTCGATTCCGAGACCGACGAACATGTCTTCGCCGAGACCTACGACCGCGAACTGTCGCTCGACAACCTGTTGGCCGTGCAGCGCGAGCTCGCCCTGCGTATCGCCGATGCCTTGGAGACCAGGCTCACCGCTCAGGAGCGCGAGCGGATAGAAAGATACCCGACCAACAATATCGAGGCGTACGACTTCTACCTGCGCGGGCTCGAATACCTTGGACGGCCCGGGGTCCGCCAGGAGAATTACGAGAACGCACAGCGGATGTTGGAGCGGGCCGTGGGGCTCGATCCCGGCTACGCTCTCGCCTTTGGGAGGCTTTCGACTCTTCACGCCGAAGCCTACGAGTACGCGCTCGATCGATCGGAGCAGCGTCTGCGGCTAGCCCGGGAAGCGGCAGACCGAGCGATTCGGATCGACCCGGAGTTGCCCGAGGGACACCTCGCCCTGGGCTACTACTACTACGTGGTCCGCGACCTTGACCTGGCGCTGGAAGAGCTCGCGATCGCGGAGCGCGGTCTACCGGGATCGGCGTGGTTCCTGTGGGTGCGGGCGTTGGTTCTCAAGCGTCAGGGCGAGTGGGACGAGGCGTTGGCCAGCCTCGAGCGGGCGTTGGCGCTGAGCCCGAGAGAGCCCTACCTGCTTTTCGAGCTTGGAACGACGTACTTCTCGCTCCGTAGTTACGAGGAGGCCGAGGCCCACTTCGACAGGGCGCTCGCGTTGCAGCCCGATGCTGTCGAGGTAGCGGTGCTGAGGGCGTTCGTACCGCTCTTCGGCCGGGGAGACACCGGACCGTTACGAGCGCTCGCCGAGGCTATCCCTCTGGCTTTCGACGTTACGGGGGGTATCACGGTGCTGCGCTGGTACGTGAACTACCTCGACCGGGACTACGCGGCGGCGCTCGAGGTCGTATCGCAAAGCGAGCGCGAGTATTTCGAGTCGCAATCGGGCGTTGCCCCGAAGACGCTCCTGCTGGGGGCTTGTTACGCCGCGATGGGACAGACCGAGCGGGCCCGGGCAGCCGGCGACTCGGCGCGCCGCGACCTTGAGGCGTGGCTTCGCGAGCGGCCCGACGACCCCCTGCTACACCAATCTCTAAGCTCGGCGTTCGCGCTTCTCGGCCAGAAAGAGGAAGCCATCCGGGCGGCGCAGCGGGCGGTGGAGCTGATGCCGATCTCCGAAGACGCCGTGGACGGCCCGGGCTTCGTGCGGAACCTCGCCTCCATCTACGCGCGGTTCGGAGAAGTAGAAGCCGCCGTCGAGCAGTTCGACCGGTACCTGTCGGTGCCGGCGCCCGAGTCCATCAAGTCCATCCTGCTCGACCGGTTGATCGACCCAGTGCGCGACGATCCGCGCTTCCAGGCGCTGGTGGCGAGGTACGAGTAGCACGAATAAGAAGTTCGAGAGATTCGCCGTACTCCAGCAATGCGAGTGTGCCCGCTTACCTTCTCACCCTGGACGAAGGAGCCTCCGATGGTAGTCCGAATCCTGCTGTTCGCTACTCGAAGATTGCTCGTTCCACTGGTCGCGATCTCGCATTTGATCGTCTCTCCAGCCACCGCTCAGGAGCCGGAAAACCAGCGAGCCGTGCTCATAACGGGGACCAGCACCGGCATCGGGCTACGCATGACGGAAGTCCTCTCACAGAATGGCTTCTTCGTCTATGCAGGTGCTCGCAAAGCGGAGGACCTGGAGCGTCTGGACGCGATGGAGAACGTGAAGTCGGTACGCCTGGACGTGACGATCCAGAGCGATCTCGACGCAGCGGTTGAGCTCGTGCGGGCCGAGGGACGAGGTCTGTACGGGTTGATCAACAACGCGGGCGTGGCGGTCATGGGACCGCTCATCGAGCAGCCAGAGGAGGAGCTGGACTTCATCATCGATGTCAATCTCCTGGGTCCCTACCGGGTGACGAAGGCGTTCGCGGATCTGCTCATCGAGAGCGAGGGTCGCGTCCTGACCGTCAGTTCGATCGCCGGTATCCTGTCCGGCCCTTTCATCGGCGCGTACAGCATGACCAAGCATGGCGTCGAGGCCTATACCGATGCATTGGCCGCCGAGCTCGCCCGCTTCAACGTGGCGGTCGCCGCCGTGGAGCCTGGGAACTACAAGTCCCAGATCACGGCCTCGATGGTCAGGCGCATGCGTGAGGCGGGATATTCGGCCGAAGGCTCGCGGTACGGCTCGATGCTCGACCTAGTCACCGGTCCGCTCGATCGCTCCCAGTACAAGGAGCCGACTGACGTCGCGCTCGCGGCGCTCGATTTCCTCACCAGTGAGTCGCCGAAGCGACGATACATGGTGGTCCCGAACCGAATGGAGGCCGAGATCACCATCCGGCAGGGGCTGTTGGAGCTGGTTCAGCTGAACCAGGACCAGCCGTACGCGTTCACGCGGGACGAGCTGGTGCGGATGCTCGATCAGGTCCTGGGTGCCACAGAGCGGGCCCCGTCACGAACCGCTCCGCCGTCGGATGCGGACCGCGAGGTCGGCCTTCACGAAGCGATCGTGGGGGGAGACTTGCAGGCCGTTCGAGAGCTGATCGAAGCGGGGGCCGACCTGAACGTACGGGAGCCCTCCGGAGGGTCGAGCCCGCTGATCACCGCGGCGACCTTCGGTCAGACTGAGGCGGCCAAAGCGTTGATCGAGGCAGGAGCGGATCTGGACCAGCAGAACAACGACGGATCGACCGCGCTCATCACCGCGGCCTTCTTCGCGCGCGCCGACATCGTCGAGGCGCTGCTGGCGGCGGGGGCCGACAAGAGCATCAGGAACAACGCCGGATCGACGGCGCTCGACGTGGTCACCCCTCCGTTTGAGGTTGTGAGAGACATCTACGACTTCGTCGGAGCCGCACTCGCGCCATACGGGTTGGAGTTGGATTACGAGCGAATCGAAACGACGCGCCCCCGGATCGCGGAGATGCTGCAGTAGCCGACCATAGAATGTCCCGGGCGCACCCCGGGCCTTGGCCGCCGAAGCGCGCAGAGAGTATAACTTAAGATTGCCATTGAGACTGGCCTCTGAGCGGGCCAAGCCATGGAAGCCAGCGACCAGACCGAGTGCCCCCTTAACGGAGTCCGTGCTTCTCGACAGAGCCCCCGAGACTCGAGTTCAACCACCCTCGGCGAGGTAGTCGTACACGACTTCCCCGTAATCCAAGATGAAGCCGTACTGGTAGCAAGCCGCGCGTAGTACCTCCAAGACGTTAATGCGGCCCAGCGGATCTGTCGGCGTAGAGCCGAAATCCAGCGTGCCCACGCCGGGGCGAAGCTCCGTGAACTTCGGATTACCCAGCGTCGTGGCGGTGAGCTGTAGCACATCGGGCGGTGCACCCTTCTCGACGGAAGGAATCAGCTTCACGTTGAAGATCGGCGCGTTCGGCGTCTCCGGTATTGGGACCAGAGGATCACCTGGACGCACGGAGATGTCGATCAGGGTCACGCCTAGGCTCTGCACGCTCGCATGAACCTGGCCTTCTTCCTCGACGATCTGAATCTCGGCACCGAACTTGGAGAATCCCCAGATTTCCCGGCCTCCGGTAATCGCCGCCGCTTCATCCAGGTAGAGTACTGGTATGTACTGCCCCGCCACGCCTTCGTGGGACACCGGTATGGCGAGAAACGCCTCGTAGTAGCTGAGTGTCCCCGGGGCCACGATGTGGTGATGAACGATTACCGCGCTCAGCTCACCCGCCGCGTTCGGAACCAGTGGTTCCGGCACCAGCGCCCGCAGCACCTCAGGGGATGTCCTGAAGTCTACGCTGACCACCCGACTTCCCTCGTAGGTGAACGGCGGCATCGGGTAGGAGAGTGAAGTACCGGCGAGATGCGTTCCGCTGAAATCCTGCGCGCGCCCCACAACCGGCAGAATCGCAGTGATGACTGACAGTGCGATGATCAGTCGTCCGGCTTTGCACAACATGGCGTACCTCCAGGTCAGTACGAGCAGCTCAGCAGGCAGTACTCTGCGTTAGCGGAGTCGAATATACGAGCATCACATGCCGGCGGCTTGCGCCGCTGGATCTCGAGGATCAGGCGCTTGAGACGGGACATGGGCTCCTCTCGGTCGAGGAGGCTCCGAAGGCTGATGGTTTGCCGCCACCATCGACCCGCGCTTCCAGGCGCTGGTAGCGAAGTACGAGCAGCGGGTCAGGTCTCTCCCGTGAGACCCTCGAGCGCCCGCTGGGCGGCCTCCCAGGTCGGCCGCAATTCGGGGTCGCAGTCCTTCCACAACTCCACCACCCGTGCGTAGGCTCTCATCGCTTGCTGGCGCTCGCCGCGCTGCTCGTACAGCTGGGCGCGGGCGAAGGCGGCGCGTGCGTCAAAAACCCAATCGTCGTTAAAAGTGTCGAGGAGGCCCAGCGCTCCCACTACGTCACCGACTGCGGACAATCTTTCGGCGCGTGCGAACCGGTAGAACGCGTGCGCCGTCGCGGATGGGCCGTCAAGCAATTTCGCCGCCTGCCGGAAGGCGGCTGCTGCCCCTCGGTGGTCGCCACGCTGTGAGGCCATTAGCCCCTGCAGCGCGCGGCTCGTGCTTTCGAACTGGTTAGCCCTTGACGAGTCACCTG